>NZ_JBEHGF010000037.1:0-18558 GCF_040225725.1 Corynebacterium sp. KPL4015
CTAAGCCTGTACACGCTGATGGTACTGCAACCGGGAGGTTGTGGGAGAGTAAGTCACCGCCGACACCAAACAACAAACAAACAACAAAATAAAGTTTGTACCGAGAGGGGCAAGGACACCGATTCCAACGGTGTGCTTGCCTTTCTTCTTCGTGATCCCAGAATTTTCTATACTGAATCCCATGAGAACTCTTGCACAGGCGGTAACCGGTCTTGTCCGGTCTAATGATCCCGATCTGAACAAAGGTGCCCGGGGCGTGTATTACAGTGACCGTATATATGAAACCGCTGAGCTTTTAGAACAGGCAGAAGAGGATCCTGCACAACTTTCTGGGATCGTGCCGCCAAGTCCATCCGATATCGTGCTTGTTGGTCTAGATGCGGTAGAAGAGGTCCTCAAGACTATTCCTCGGGTCAATGACTACGCCCATGCCGTAAGGGATGCCGGCGAAGTCTTGGCGCGGGTAGTTTCCTCCGCGGAACGGCAAGCTAGTTATTCTGGTTGCGCTTTGGCCGACTGGTTTATACGAATGAATCAGATTCTCCCAGCGGAAGAAATCGACCTCGACCCAGTCTATTTGGCACCTGCCTTTGGTGAAGAGGGGGTGGCTCGCATCCGTTCGTGGAATACGGCGGAGCAAGGTAGTGGATACGTGGGGCGTCGGTTAGCGGTACTAGAAGGAACTAGTGAGGCCGTCCTTCGTACCCATGGTCTCAAGGGAAGTGCGGCGTCGCGCTATGAGGAGATTATTGCCGGCCTTTGTGATATAGGCCGCTACGATCTTGCCTTCGATTGGTCCGAGAAGGCAGTTGGTGAGTGCGCCCCAGCGGAAATCCGAAATATCGCCTCGGGTTGGGCCGTACTTGCTAAGGAGCATTTTCCCGAACACTCGGAGCGCGTGGCTCGCAGTGTATTCGACACATATCCAGAACTGTCGTTCGCTCAACAACTCTATGCTGCGGGCACCGACAAGGCGAAATCTGCGGCGCATATACAAGACACGTTGGCGGCGAAGCCGTGGGACTTAGCGATGTTCCAGCACTTGTGCCTTGAAGACCCTGGACTTGCCTGGAGAACCGTCATAAAGGCGGGAATGGAGCAGTCAATGGCGCAACGATTCCTCGATGACCTCCCGGCTCAGGCTCTTCCCTTCGTTCGCGACGATGTCGCAACTTACCTAGATTCGACTAAGGTTGGTCGCGACATGGGCATCGAGCTGCTGCAGACCATGAGAGAAAAGTCGGCGGAACTTGGGGATCCCTGGGATGTGGACTTCAACGTGTTTTTGACAGGCCTGCGCCGTCGCTACGCCGAACGGCATGTCATTTTAAGGCGACTGGACGAGGTTTCCCTTATCGCTTGATTTGGTTACTGAGAAAACGCAAAATTCGTGACTATGAGTGTGCAGGAAGTCAGCATTACAACGTGACTACAGCAAACCGCGGGCAATGCTCATGGGGTGGTGTACAAATCGCTTTACTTGTTGTAAACATGTTTACATGAGCGAGTCAGTAATTAGTTTGCGCGTTAACGCGAAGCAGAAAGAGCGCCTAGATGCGCTTGCTTCGCGGACTGGGCGGACTGGAGCCTTCTATCTTCGCAAGGCCCTAGATTCCTACCTCGATGAACTTGAGTATGTGTATGCGCTCGAAGCCGAATCCGAAGCAGCCCGACGCGGAGAATTGGACACGATCTCTTTGCAGGATTTAGAGGACGAGTGTGGTTTGGTCGATTGAGTTCACCCCGCGTGCGGCGAAGGCGTTCCGGAAGCTCGACAAACCGGTACAGAAACAAATCAGTAAGTTCCTTCGTGAGGTAGCAGAGTTAGACGATCCTCGTGTGCGCGGTAAGGGGCTCGTCGCGGACAAGTCTGGATTGTGGCGGTGGAGAGTAGAGGATTATCGAGTGATTGTTTCCATCCTCGATGAAACGGTGGTCGTCAACGTCATCGATGTAGGACATCGACGCAATATTTACCTTTAACCATTTGGCAAAGGTAAAAGAAAAAGCACCAGAAACAATCTGGTGCTTGAGAGTCCTGACTAGAGGACGAGCAGGTCATAGCGGGTGGATTTGACATCGGAAAGCCGCTTTCGGGCGCGCTCTAGGCGCTGCCATTGTTCCTGGGGGATGGATTTGCGGGCGATGGTGACGGTTTCAGCATCGGGGGTTCCCCAAGCAATGGGCATGGGGGAGATTTGCTGCCAATGCTCCTTATCGGAAGTAGAACGCTGGCCGGACACAGCGGCGACAGGCACCTTGGTGCCCACGGTGCATTGGACGCCGGGAATGGAGGTTACCGTGCGCAGGCACGCGCCCCAGCGTGGGGGAAGGGACGGATCCACATTGGTATTCACCAAGGCAAGAAGGATCATGTCCCGCTCGTTGACCTGTGCGATGACGGCGGGAGCGAGCGGATAAGAATCATAGAGGGATTGGGCCGTTCCTACCTTGCTTGCGGCGGCGACGCCGACGATGGCAACGACGATGCCAAAGAGGATGAGCCCTAAGCCCAAGGTGATTCCCCAGGAAAAGCTCCACCAGACGGCGGCGCCGGCGATGATCAGGATGAGGCCGAAGATAAGCCCGGATACGCGAAGCCGGTTGGAATCACGCAATAACTCGTTATTGGCCTTGGCAAAGGACTCGTCAACGTCGAACTTAAAGATCTTCATTGGCCTAAGTCTACTGCGTCCATGAGCCGGTAGGCATATCCTTGCTCGGCGAGGAAGCGTTGGCGGTGCATAGCGTAGTCCGCATCTAGGCTGTCGCGGGTGACTAGCGTATAAAAGAGCGCCGCGGTTTCCTTCGGACGCAGCAGGCGGCCGAGGCGTTGTGCTTCCTCTTGGCGGGAGCCAAAGGTGCCGGAGACCTGGATGGCTAGTGCAGCTTCGGGCAGGTCAATGGAGAAGTTGGCCACTTTGGATACGACGAGGATGGATAGCACGCCCTTACGAAATTGCTGGAAGAGCTTTTCGCGCTTGGCGGTAGAGGTGGTGCCATCGATGACGGGGGCATCGAGGTGTTCACCTAATTCGCGCAGTTGGTCCACGTATCCGCCGATGATGAGCGCTTGCTGGTCGTGGGAAGCAAGGATCTTATCGACGGCGCGGAGCTTAGCCGAGGCTTGTGCGGCGATGCGGTAGCGGTCGCGCGGCTGCGCGGTGGCATAGAGCATGCGTTCTTCCGGATCCATATCCACGCGGACCTCGATGCACTCCGCGGTGGCGATGTAGCCGGCCATTTCCAGCTCTTTCCACGGCGCATCGTAACGCTTCGGTCCGATGAGGGAGAACACATCGCCTTCACGGCCATCCTCGCGCACGAGGGTGGCGGTAAGCCCTAGCCGGCGCCGCGATTGCAGGTCCGAGGTCATGCGGAATACGGGTGCGGGAAGCAGGTGGACCTCGTCGTAGATAATAAGGCCCCAGTCGCGGGAATCGAAGAGCTCGAGGGCGCGGTATTCACCCTTGGTTTTCCGCGTGACCACTTGATAGGTGGCGATGGTAATCGGCTTGATTTCCTTCTTCTCGCCGGAGTATTCGCCGATATCGTTTGGAGAAAGCGTGGTGCGGCGCAGCAGCTCGTCGCGCCACTGGCGGCCGGCGACAGTATTGGTGACCAAGATGAGGGTGGTGGATTGCGCCTTTGCCATGGCGGCGGCACCGACGATGGTTTTGCCGGCACCGCAGGGCAGCACGACGACGCCGGAGCCGCCGGACCAGAAGGCATCGGTGGCGTATTCCTGGTAATCGCGCAGGTGCCAGCCGTCCTCGTTGAGCGCGATGGGGTGAGATTCGCCGTCGATATAGCCGGCAAGGTCTTCGGCGGGCCAGCCGGCCTTGAGGAGTTCTTGCTTGAGGCGGCCGCGTTCTGAAGGAGCCACGGCGATGGTGTTGTCATCGATGCGCGAACCCAGCAGTTTTCCTACCTTGCCGCGGGAGAGCTCGGTGAGGATAGCGGGCTCTTCGGATTCGAGGATGAGCCCGTGGGCGGGGTGCGCCTGGAGGCGGACGCGGCCGTAGCGGGACATGGTCTCGGCGACATCGACAAGCAGCGATTGCGGGACCGGGAACCGGGAGTAGGTTTCTAGGACATCGACGACCTGCTCGGCGTCGTGCCCGGCGGCGCGGGCATTCCAGAGTGCCAGGGAAGTAATGCGGTAGGTATGCACGTGCTCTGGGGCGCGCTCCAGCTCCGCGAACGGCGCGAGGGCGGTGCGCGCAGCTGCGGAATCTGGATGATCGACTTCCAGCAAGACGGTCTTGTCCGACTGCACAATCAGTGGTCCGTTCATGCGTCTAGGGTAACGGAGGTGATGCGGTGCAAGGGAAACCGGATGGTGGAGCCATCGGCGGCGCGGGCATCGATTTGGCCACCGGCGACGGTCAGTGGGGTGACGGTGCGGGTCTTGGTATTGCCATTTTTATCGGCGTAGCCAATGGTGATGGGGCGTGCGGTGCGCGCGGCGGCGTGGACCAGATCCAGGTTGGGCAGGCTCGGGGCCTCGCCGGTGGTGAGGTTGCGCAGCGCACGCGCGATATCCGGCGGCGCGGCCTGGGCGCGAGGGCTGGGTGTGGGAAGCGTTGCGGGCTCGGGCGCGATGGACAAGCTAGCGCCGTTTTCGTCCTCGGCAGCGGGGGAGAGGCCGTTTTCGCGCAGGCGCTCCAACAGCTCGCTGACGCGCAGCTGGGAAATCGCGACCGTGGGGGCCAGCAGGCGCAGCGGAGCGGCCTTCGCGGCGATCTGCAAGAGGGCTGGGTCCTCGCTGCGCAGGTAGGACAGGGCAGGACCGGAGCGCAAGGTGCCGTGGCGCTTGGTGATGTCCTCGATGTGGAACTCCAACGTATGCGGGACATCGCCATGCGCGGCGAAGAAATCGCGGATCTCCGTGCCCGTCATCCCGCGGTCGAGGCCGCGGCGAAGGGAGGCATCGCTAATGCGGTAAACGCTGGCGAGTCCTGGTGATTCCAAGTCCGCGAGGGACTCCAGGGTGTGGTGGGCCGCGGGCTCGAGGGGCCCTGGCACTAGCACGGTCATATCCGCCTGGACCAGGAAATAGTCGATGGTGTCGGGGGTGAGGGTATCGGCGGCATCGAAGCCATCGATAAGCACGCTGGTGGCTCGCCCGAGCGCGATGGCGCCGATCCATTCCGCCTCGCGGTGCAGCTCCTCGATGGTCTCTGGGGAGGTGTGCGTGGCAAAAAGGGGAAAGGAAAAATGCAGATCCGCTTGAAATTCAGCTGCGGACAGCGGCTGTGCGGAGTTGAGGTAAACATCGAGGATATGCCGGCGAAACTTGGGCAGGCGGTCGGTGCTGGCGGCGAGTACCTGGCCAGATTCCCACGGGGTCCAGGGGGAGTGTTCCCAGGCCACGAGGAGCACGCGCCACTGCGCGGCTAATCCTGCATCGAGCCACTCTTGGGCGGAATCGGTGGGTGCAAGGAAGTTTCCCTCGTACCCGGACGGTTCGCCGCGGTTGATAAGCCGCGCGGACAGGCCAAGCGTAATCAGGCGGCGCAGTTCTGGTTCCGCGATGTCCAGCTGCTTGCTGAGCTGGGCAAGGGGGCGCACGCCGACGGTTTTATCCTTGAGCAGCTCGATCGGCCGGGCACCGAGGGAAGAAATCAGCTGTTGCATGCCGCGCACCACGGACAGGCCCGCGGCGGTACCGGCGTCATCGGCCTTGCGGTCAACGGTGGGCTCGCCGCGCCGCGCGGAGGGCTCGGTGGGAATGTAGGGGACGGTCTGCCCCTTCATGGCGCGGTGCACCTCGCGCGGGAGGCGAACGGTCTGGGAGTCGACGCGCTGCAAGAGATGCTTGGCAATCAGCCGCGGCACGGGGTGGGACGGATTGGTCTCGCGGGTGGTACCGATGCCATTGGAGCGCGCCAGGGTGGCAAGGACGTGGCGTTCGTCTTCAGCAAGGGTATCGATTGTTGCGGGCGATACCTCGAGCTGATTAAGCAGCGACCAGCCGGTGGGCAGCGCAGGCATGACCTCTGGCGGAATCTGCACCGCGCCAAAGGCGAGGCCGCGTTCCTTGAGCTCGCGGGTGATGGCGGGGTTGTGGTCTTCTACCTCTGCAAGTTCGCCGCCGCGCTTGGCGATGTCCTCCAGTACCGCCAACTGCTGTGCGTTACACTCCGCTAGCGCTCGGGCGATAGAGGTGCGCAAGAGGAGTCGCGTGGCCAGTGCCGCGATGGAGGGCGGCAGCGGGGCTAAAACATCGGGGCGGTGGCGAAGGATGGTGGCCAGTTCTTCTTCTGAAAGGGAATTAAGCCAGGTGCGAAAATGCGGGAGGTGGGAGGACTGAGTCATGATAAATCACAATTTTAGCGCCGGATTGAGTTACGTTTTTGCCCGAGGTTTGAAATAATAAGGCTATGTCGAATGAAAAGAATGGCTTTGTTTCCCCGGCGTGGCCGGACAATGAACACCGCGAGCATGCAATTACGGAAATTTCTGCGCCTTTTGCTGGTGCTTCCAGCCCCTACGGCGACGATCTGGTGCTGCCGATGCCGGCAGAGAAGTTGAACTACGTTCATCCTTATACCCGCATCAACCGCTAAAAATTCCCCTTGCCGTGAAAGGCAAGGGGAATTTTTATGCGCTTTTTTAGCGGCTGAAGTTCTCAACCAGCTGTGCAACCGGGTCGATGACGTTGCGGTTTGCGGAGTAGAACGCATCAAAGTCGTGGCGGTTGGCGTGGTAGAAGTCGGTGAACTGCGCCGGCAGCTGCAGGCCGTAAGCGTTAGCGGTGTCCTTAACGAGGTTGTAGACGGCGTCTACGGCGAGCTCATCGGACTTGTTTTCTACCGCTTGCTGTACTGGCTGCGGTGCCTCAGCGGGTGCGGAAGGAGCGGTGCGCTCGGTCGGCGCGGAGTTCAGGCCGAGGGAGGCCGAGCATGCGGGCCATGCGCCCCAGCCCTGGTTAGCCAGGGTGCGCTCAGCGATGACAATCTGCTGCTCGCGGGTTGCCTGGTTAGCGGTAGGGGCGAACTCACCGCCACCGTATGCCTGCCAGGTCTGGGGGTTGAACTGCAGGCCGCCGTGGTAGCCATTGCCGGTGTTGATGTGCCAGTCACCGCCGGACTCGCACTGCGCGAGGCGGTCCCAGTCGGAGTCAGGGGCAGCGGCGGCGTTCGGTGCCATGATGGCAGCGGCTGCGCCCAAGGCAACGGTGCCTGCGGTGAACTTGGCGGCAAAGTGGTTAGTCTTAGCGGAGTGGCGTCCCATAAAAGTAGTCCTTTCCGTAGTGCCCGTTTTCGTGTAAATGTTTTGCGCCTAGAAGAAAGGATGGGCAGGGAAACCTTCTTTGCGGCGACACTGAGGGCCAGCGTAGTGGTTTATAACGAAATAGTCACGTTCTGGGCACTAAATGGGAAAGAATTGAGACTATTGTGGTTCCGTCCGCAATATTTCCGCAGGTAGTGACCGTGTTGTGAACTATGTCACACAACACGTGGAACTTCTGTTCTGTATAACTTCCAGCTAAACTTAAGAATTTACCCAAGAGAAGAGGTGGATACCTATGCCCATTGGCAAAGTGAAGTGGTATGACGCCGAGAAAGGTTTCGGTTTCGTTAGCAACCCGGGCGATGAAGACGTCTACGTCGGCCGGAATGTCCTGCCCAAGGGAGTAGAAGAAATCTTTCCGGGCCAGCGCATCGAATTCGATTTCGCGGCGGGGCGCCGCGGACCGCAGGCGCTGCGGGTGCGCGTGCTGGATAAGCCGCGCCGCCGCACGCCGTCGCGCAAGCCGGAAGAGCTCGGCAGCATGGTCTCTGATGTTATGACCCTGCTGGAATCCCAGGTGCAGCCGGTGCTGAACTCGGGTCGCTACCCCGAGCGCAAGACTGGGCGCCAAGTAGCAGAAATCCTCCGCGCAATTGCGAAGGATTTAGATAGTTAATCATCCATGGTGGATAGGGACCACACGGTGGCGAGGGGGGTTTCTTCGCCATCGTCGTCGGTGCCAATCATGAGGGAGGAGACTTCCACCACCATGAGCCGGGGGCGCTCGCCAGTCGATGCCTCGATGGGTTCTACCGAACCGGGGATATCTACCTCGGTCGTTTCATTCGCACCATGAGAGGTTTCGTCATTGGCGGCGGGGTCATCATAAATGGACAGCACCTTCCATTCGTGATTAGAAATCTCCCCGGGGATTTCCAGATGCAAGGTGTCATCCTCGCCCACCGTTAGTTGGGGGACATCGCCTTCGGGGCAATCGGTTCCCGGCTCGCATACGAGGTAGGGCGTGACCTCCTTGGTGTTATCCCCCACGGAGGCGGTAATAGCAATCTCGCTCGGCTCCGGGCCTGGGCGCGAATTGCGCCAGCTCTGAAAGATCACCACGGAGGCGACGATGACCGCCACGACCACGATGAGCGCGAGGATTTGCAGCAGCGACTTTTTCCTTGCTTCCTTACGGGTTGCCATGGCCCATTACTTTACTCGAACGCGGTAGAGCTCATCCCACCGCTTGCCGGTAAGCCAGAATTCATCGGTGCCCTCGATATGTGCGATGCCGTTTAAGACATCATCGGGATCGGTATATTTCGATTTATCGATGGCATCGGTAGAAATCACCGCGGTTACCTCGCCAGAGGAGAGATCGATGCGGTAGATATCTTCACTGCCCCACACATTGGCGTAGACATCACCGTCCACGCATTCCAGCTCGTTAATCTCTTCCACGGGCGAGCCCTCGAGGGTGACCTCGGTGGTCGAGAGCTCCGCAAAGGTCTCTGGATCCATGTGCCGCAGGGTAGAGGTGCCATCGGACATGATGAGCTCGTCCTGGTTGGCGCATAGTCCCCAGCCCTCGCCGGCATAGGTGGCGGTGTCGGTGCGCTGGAAGTCGCCGTCATAGCGCAGGGCTTGCCCGCGCTTCCAGGTCAATTGCCAGATGGAATCACCGTATTGGGTAATGCCCTCCCCAAAAAGTGAGTCATCGAGGGCATGTTCCTGCAGGACCTCGCCGGTCTCAGGGGAGAAGCGGATGAGTTTGGAATCGCCCCATTGCCCGGTGCCGAGCAAGAGGTTGCCCTCGCTGTCTTCTTCGAGACCTTGCGTAAAGGAGTTCTCCGGTAGCGGCGCCCTATCGAGGACTTCCACTGAAAGGTGATCGGGGGAGGAAGCATCGGGAGAGTCTGAGGAACAAGCGGTCAAGGCGCAGCAGGGCACGGCAATGAGAGCGGCGCGGCGGAGAAACGGCATGCACCATATGTACCACTGTCGGCGGGCCATCATGAATAATGAGGGGCGTGAGTAAGCGAAAAGCAAATCCGTTGATCGATTCCCGCGCCGTACGCATCGCGCGTGAGGCATTGGAAGAGGTGGGGGAAGGGGGCATCGGCAAGCATAGGGGCGTAGCCGGAATGGGCCGCAACGTTGTCACCCATCGCTTTGCGGCGGATATGCCCGGCTACCCAGGCTGGGAATGGCAGGCCGTACTCGCATGCGCGGAAGGCTCGCGCTACGTCACCGTCAATGAGGTGGCGCTGGTACCGGGCGGGGAGGCGCTGCAGGCACCAGAATGGGTGCCGTATGAGGACCGCGTGCTGCCGGGGGATTTGGGTCCGGGGGATCTCATGCCGCCGGCCATTGATGATGAGCGCCTGAACGGAAATGAGCTTTCTGCCAAAGGTCTGGCGGATGCCAAGCAGCGCTGGCAAGAAGAATATGGCCCGACCTCGGAGATGGCAGCCAAGGCGCACCTGCAGTGTCGCACGTGCGCGTTTTATATGCGGCTCATGGATAACTTTGGGGTATGTGCCAATGAGTATTCCGCTGATGGCCGCGTGGTGCATGCGCGCTACGGGTGTGGTGCGCATTCGCAGACGCGGGTGAGTGAGGAGAAGGCGCCGGCCGCGGCCTTCGATGACGAAAAGCCTATTTACCAAGATTTTGAATTTGGGGATTAAAGCAGCACACTTAGGGCGTAAAAATACCGCTCTACGTGAAAGGGCACGGCGTGAAAGCCACTCTCGATCGCTATTTCCACATTTCTGAACGCGGTTCCACCATCGGAACCGAGCTACGCGCGGGAACGGTCTCGTTCTTCGCCATGGCATATATTATTTTGCTCAACCCGCTCATTCTGGGCACGAGCCCGGATGCGGAAGGCTATACCTTAGGCGTGCCGCAGGTTGCTGCGGCCACGGCGCTGGTCGCCGGCGTCATGTCCATCGCTTTTGGTGCGATTGCGAAGTATCCCTTCGCCATGGCTGCGGGCCTGGGCATGAATACCTTCGTCGCCATCAGCATGGTCGCCACCAGCGGGCTGACCTGGCAAGAAGCCATGGGCCTGGTGGTAATCGAGGGCCTTATTATCGTCCTGCTCGCCGTGTCCGGTTTCCGCACCGCGGTATTTGACGCCATCCCGCAGCCCATGAAGGCCGCTATGGGCGTGGGCATTGGCATGTTCATCGCCATGATCGGTTTCGTGGACGGCGGGTTTGTTACCCGCGTGCCCGATGCCGCGCAGACCACCGTGCCGGTGGGCCTAGGCATTAATGGTTCGATTGCCACCTGGCCGGCGGTGGTCTTTGTCATTGGCCTTATCATTTGCGCCTTCATGGTCATCCGCAATGTGCCGGGCGGGCTATTTATTGCCATCAACCTCAATACCGTGCTTGCCTTTATTGTCCAGGCGCTCACGGGATCGGAGGACTGGGGCATGGCCGCACCAGAAGCCCCGGATGCGCTGGGAGGCCTGCCGGATCTTTCCATCGTGGGCGATGTGAACCTGGTTGGCGCCTTTGCCAATATTGGCGTGATCTCCACGGTTCTGCTCATTTTTACCCTGCTGCTGACCAACTTCTTTGATGCCATGGGTACCATGACTGGGCTGGGCAAGCAGGCCAAGCTCGTGGATGAAAACGGCAACCTGCCGGGAATGAAGAAGGCGCTGGTTGTGGAAGGCGCCGGCGCGGTTGCCGGTGGTTTGGGCTCGGCATCCTCGAATACTGTCTTCGCGGATTCCTCTGCCGGCATTGCCGATGGCGCCCGCACCGGCCTGGCCAATATCATGACCGGCCTGCTGTTTATCGCGGCCATGTTTTTCACCCCGCTCTATGAGATCGTACCCATCGAGGCCGCAGCACCGGTGCTGGTCATCGTCGGCGTGATGATGGCCGCGCAGCTTACGGATATCCCGTGGACGCGCATGGAAGTAGCCATTCCAGCCTTCCTTACCATCGTGGTCATGCCGTTTACCTATTCCATTGCCAACGGCATTGGCGTGGGCTTTATTACCTTCGCGCTCATGTCCACCTTCGCCGGTAAGGCTAAGCAGGTGCACTGGATCATGTGGCTCCTGGCGGGCTTGTTCGTCATTTACTTTGGCATCGATCCGATTTCGGAGGCCATCGGCTAGCCTGGAAGGCATGCATATTTCTGATCCCCGTGACCCTCGCCTGGACGATATTCGGAACCTCAACAAATCCGATAAATCCGGCGAGGGTTTGGTCATTGCAGAAGGCCCCTTGGTGGCCTCCCGCCTGATGGAATCGCGGTTCCCCATGCGCTGCCTGGTGGGCTTTCCCCAGAAGCTGGAGGCCTTCTTTGCCGAGTACGGCGAGCCGGAGTGCCCCGTCTACGAGGTCTCGCGCGAGACCCTCGCGGAGGTCGCAGGCTTCGATATGCACCGCGGGCTGGTTGCCGCAGCGGACCGCGCCCCAGAGCCAGAGGTGGGAGAGATCCTGGAGCAGGCCCGCACCATCGCCGTGCTGGAGGGTGTGGGGGATCATGAAAATATCGGCGCCATTTTCCGCCACGCGGCCGGCATGAACGTGGATGCGGTATTGCTGGGCTCAGGTGCTGCGGATCCGCTCTATCGCCGCTCGGTGCGCGTATCCATGGGCCACGTGCTGCGCGTGCCCTTTGCCCATTTGGAGGGTGGTTTCACCACGTGGCAGCGTTCCTTGCAGGCGCTTGCCGATGCCTCCTTTACCCTCATCTCCTTAACCCCCAACCCCCAAGCGGTGCACCTGGCAGAGGCCATGCACGGGCAGGACAAGGTGGCCATGCTGGTAGGCGCGGAGGGCCCCGGGCTTACCGAGCACGCAATGAAGGCCACCGATATCCGCGCGCGGATACCAATGGCCCCAGGAACTGATTCCCTAAACGTTGCGACCGCGGCCGCCATTTCCTTTTATGAGCGCCAGCGATCCTTAAGTGACTTAAACGTCTGACGCAGCCAGTTGCCAATCAGCGAACCGAGCTGCTTCGCGGTGGAAAGGATCTCATCGCCAGTGGAATCCGGCTCGGCATCGTGATCCTCGTAGTCGTCATAGTCGTTGAGGCCCAGCCTGTTTGCGGATTGGGCGGCGAACTCGCGGACCGGCTGCTTTGGCTTCGGCGGATCGATCTTGGGCTCTGGGCGCCCGTCGACGGCATAGCCCACGACGTCCAGGTCTGGGCCTTCCTGCCCCACGGTGATGCCTAACCAGTGTTCTTGGGAGGCCTCCATGATGCTGTGGGGCCGAAACGGCAGGGAAATGCCGCCGAGGGATTCGTCCTTTTCGCCGGCCCAGAACGGCGCCTCAAAGGGCTCGGGTAGGCCGGTGTCCTCGTAGAGGCGGTCACGGGTGGCGCACAGGCAGCGCTTGAGCTCGCCGCCTTCCCACAGCGCGAAGCCCGCATAGTCCTCGTCTGCGTTACTGACAAGCGCGATGACCCGCTGGGCGGGGACCGCGCTTAAGAGGTCTTTCGGCAGCTGGGAAAGCAGCACTGAATCGCCCTCGCAGACCGTTTGCACCACGGTAATGCCCGGGTAGCCGCCGATGTAGTACTCATTCGGATCCGTCTGCGCGGAGCGGTTCAGGGGGAATTGCCCAATCGGGGTGACCGGGAACTTGGGGTTGAGCTGGGCTAGGAACTTGCGGCCGAACCCGCGGTCCGCCTTGGGCTCGGTCTTGAGAACTTCTTCGGCGCCGGGCTTGGAGATGTACCACAGCGTGAGAACGGCATGAGAGATGTCCACTGTTTAGTCCCTCGGACGCTTGGTATTGGAGCGAACGCCCAAGAGCACGTCCTCCCAGTGTGGGGTGACGGCCTTGCGGCGGCGCTTCGAGGGCTTGGACTCGGAGGAAGGATTCTGCAGGAATTCCTCTTCTTCCGTCTCCTCGCTGGAACCGGAAATATCGGTGACATTGGCGGGCTGATCGCCGTCAATGGCTTCGTCGTAGCGGCCGCTGCCCAAGGAGGTTAGTGAGCGCACCGGCTGTACGAAGTCCGGGTCCGTAAGGTCTGCCGCGACCGAGTTGCGGGCCTCGACCGTAGCGGGGGAGGACATGGACTGCTTGAAGGTCCATTCCGCCTCGTTTTCAGAAAGTCCCGCCTTCCAGGTCACGCGCACAACCCACGGCTCGCCCTGGTGGCGGTAGGCGTCCCACGTGGACTCCGAAAGGGAGTGGCCGCGGGCGGCAAAGGAGCTCGCCAGTACTTCCCACAGGGTGAGCTTGGCGGGGCCGTCGTCGCGCACTGGGTGGGCCTGCTTGGCCACCTCAGAAATGCGATTGCGCTCCAACATGACTGGGTAAGCAAAGGGCTCGATGCGCGATTCATCGACGTGTATCTCTTCCGCGAGCTCTGCCGTGGAAGCACCGGCACGGATGCGGTTTTGGATCTCCGCCGGCCGGATCTGCTTTTCTTCCTCTTCGTGGGAGGGCTTGGGCATCGGCGCTAGCTTCGGCGGTTCTGGCTTGCTAGCGGTGGGCGTGAGGGCGGAACGCAGCTCATCGGTGATGGGAAGGGAAAACTCTTCGCCTTCTTCGGTGCGTAGCACCAATGAGTCTTCGCTAGATTCGCTGTCAACGAGAAACAGCTCGCGCATAGTGTGGCGCTCCTTTGCCTATCGACGGAAGGACGGATCTGTGATGCAGTCAACTATAACGCGAAAACGCCCCGCGCCATGCGAGGCGGCGGGGCATGTTGATGACTTAGTTGGCATCCAGCACGTAGTCGATGCACTGCGTGAGCTTGGCGATGTCCTCGGTTTCAATCGCCGGGAACATGCCCACGCGCAGCTGGTTGCGGCCCAGCTTGCGGTACGGCTCGACATCGAGGATGCCGTTGGCGCGCAGGGTAGCGGCAAGTTGTGCGGCATCCACGGATTCGTCGAAATCAATGGTGCCCACGACCAGCGAGCGCGCCGCCGGGTCGCTGACGAACGGGGTGGCCTCCGGGCGCGATTCGGCCCAGTTGTACAGCGTGGAGGAGGATTCGGTGGTGCGCTTGACCATGCCGTCGAGCCCGCCATTGTCATTCATCCACTTAATCTGGTTATCCAGCATGAGCAGGGTGGCAATCGCCGGGGTGTTATAGGTCTGGTTCTTGCGGGAGTTGGTAACCGCGGTCTGCAGGTTCAAAAACTCCGGAATGAAGCGGTCGGAGTTATTGATCTTTTCGATGCGCTCCAGCGCGGCCGGGGACATGGCGGCGAGCCAAAGGCCGCCGTCGGAAGCGAAGCACTTCTGCGGCGAGAAGTAGTACACGTCGGTCTCTGCGATATTAACGGGAAGGCCGCCGGCGCCAGAGGTGGCATCGACAAGCACGAGCTGTTGGTGGTTGTGGGGGTGGGGGCGGACAACCTCCGTCATCGCACCGGTTGAGGTCTCATTGTGGGCCCAGGCGGCGACATCGGCATCGGCAGCAAGCTCGCGCGGATCCGGGGCGGTGCCGACAGGGGATTCTGTCAGGGCCGGGGCATCGAGCCATGGAGCCTTGGAAGAGGCCTTGGCAAACTTGGTGGAGAACTCACCAAAGGTAAGGTGGGCCGACTGGCGCTCGATGAGGCCGAAGGTAGCCGCATCCCAAAAAGCGGTGGCGCCGCCCAAGGACAGAACAATTTCGTATCCCTCCGGAAGCGAGAAGAGATCGCTTAAGCCCTCGCGCACGGAACCGACGAGGTTTTTCACCGCCGGCTGGCGGTGCGAGGTGCCCACGATAGCGGGGTCAATAGCCTCGATCTGGGCGGGGCGTACCTTGGAGGGGCCGCAGCCAAAGCGGCCATCGGAAGGCAAGAGATCTGCTGGCAGTGTGATTTCTGGAGTACTCATGCCGCTAGTGTAGAACAGTTCCGGTTGGATGGCAGGTATTTTGATGTCCATAAACTTGTTGGCAGTATCACAAAGTTTGCTAGAGTGTGAATAGGTCAAAGGCTCACGGCGTAAGTTAGCGCCTTTAAAGAACTCTTTAACAGGGAAAGGAAATTCCGTGTCTACTGAAGAAAACAAGGTAGTACTCAAGCACGCTGGCAACGAGTACGAGATGGATATCAAGCAGTCCACTGAGGGCGATTCCGGCTTCGATATCTCCAAGCTCCGCAAGGAAACCGGGCTTGTTACCTTCGACCCCGGCTACACCTCCACCGGCTCCACCGAGTCCAAGATTACCTTTATTAACGGTGAGGAGGGCATCCTTCGTTACCGTGGCTACGATATTGCTGAATTGGCAAATAACGCCACCTTCAATGAGGTTTCCTACCTGCTGATTAAGGGTCACCTGCCGGATGAGCAGGAGCTGTCGGAGTTCAATAACGCCATCCGCCACCACACCCTCTTGGATGAGGACTTTAAGGCGCAGTTCAACATCTTCCCGCGCGATGCCCACCCGATGGCCGTGCTTGCTTCCTCCGTGAACATTCTTTCCAGCTACTACCAGGACCAGCTGGACCCACTGGATGAGGAGCAGCTGGACAAGGCTACCGTTCGCCTGCTGGCTAAGGTGCCGATGCTGGCCGCTTACGCCTTCCGCGCATCCCAGGGTAAGCCTTATATGTACCCGGATAACAACCTGAACGCGCGCGAGAACTTCCTGCGCATGATGTTCGGTTACCCCACCGAGGAGTACGAGGTTGACCCGGTTGTCTCCAAGGCACTGGACAAGCTGCTCATCCTGCACGCTGACCACGAGCAGAACTGCTCCACCTCCACCGTCCGCATGATTGGTTCCGCACAGGCCAACATGTTCGTCTCCATCGCCGGCGGCATCAATGCCTTGTCCGGCCCGCTGCACGGCGGCGCAAACCAGGCCGTGCTGGAGATGCTCGAGGACATCGAGAAGAACAACGGCGGCGACGCTACCGACTTCATGAACCGCGTGAAGAACAAGGAAAAGGGCGTTCGCCTGATGGGCTTCGGCCACCGCGTGTACAAGAACTACGACCCACGCGCGGCCATCGTCAAGGAAACCGCACACGAGATCATCGATCACTTGGGCGGCGACCCGATGCTGGACTTGGCCATGAAGCTGGAAGAGATTGCGTTGAATGACGACTACTTCGTCTCCCGCAAGCTCTACCCGAACGTGGACTTCTACACCGGCCTCATCTACCGCGCCATGGGCTTCCCGACGGACTTCTTCACCGTCCTCTTCGCCATCGGCCGCCTGCCGGGCTGGATTGCTCAGTACCGCGAGCAGTTGGAGATGAACTCCAAGATTAACCGTCCTCGCCAGATTTACACCGGTGAAACCCTGCGCAAGGTTACCCCTCGCAGCGAGCGCTAATTAGCGCTTTTGGTCGCCCCAATTCAACCGAATCGGGCTTGAGCACTATAATTGGTGCAGCTCGGTTCGGTTTCATTGCGACCGCACGAACAAACTAGATTTCCCAAGGAGAATAATCCCCATGGATAAACCTGTTATTGAAGCCCAGTCTGGCCCAGCGCCGACCGACCTCGTCATTGAGGACATCGTCGTAGGCGATGGCGCTGAAGCTCAGCCTGGTGGCGTAGTGGAGGTCCACTACGTTGGTGCCGAATATGAGACCAACCAAGAATTCGATTCCTCGTGGGACCGTGGCCAGTCCATCGAGTTCCCACTGACCGGTCTCATTGCCGGCTGGCAAGAGGGCATCCCGGGAATGAAGGTGGGCGGTCGCCGTCAACTCATCATCCCGCCGGAAAAGGCCTATGGCCCAGCCGGCGGTGCGCACCCGCTGTCCGGCCGCACCTTGGTCTTTATCATTGACCTCATCCGCGCCGACTAAACTGCGCTAAAAATCGTTGAACCGGCTTCCCTTAAGGGGAGGCCGGTTTTCGCTGTGCTGAGGCAGTCAGTTCCCGCAAGGGGCCGCATGAGACGGCAAACTGGGGCACAATGGGATCTATGACTGTGCCACATATTTCTTTCAATGATGACCGTGAGATGCCCCAGCTGGGTTTGGGCACCTACAAGCTCAATGACGATGAATGCATTCGCGTAGTCCGCGAAGCCATTGAACTGGGCTACCGCCACTTTGATACGGCAACGCTGTATAAGAATGAAGAGGCATTGGGTACCGCGCTGAACCAAGCCATTGACGCGGGCGATGTCACCCGCGAGGACCTGTTTATTACCTCCAAGGTCTGGCACTCCCACCACGGCGCGCAGAAGGCGGAACAGGCCTTCCAAGAGTCCATGGAAAAGCTGAAACTGGATTACTTGGACCTGTACCTCATCCACTGGCCATGGCCACAGGGTGGGCTGTACGTGGAGACCTTTGAATCCATTGCCCGCCTACAGGGGATGGGCCAGATCGCTTCCATCGGTGTCGCTAACTTCTATGAAGAGGTCCTCGAGGACCTCATTGAGAAGACCGGCATTACCCCGGTGCTCAACCAAGTAGAGCTGCACCCTGGCTTTACCCAGCCGGAGTTGCGCGAATTTCACCACAAGCACGGCATCGTGACCGAGGCGTGGTCGCCGCTGGCGCGCGGCGTGGTGCTTAATAACCCGGAGATTGAAAAGATCGCCGCTACGCATCAGGCTACCGAAGGTCAGGTGGTGCTGGCCTACCTGATGGCCAAGGGCATTTCCGTTATCCCGAAGTCCGCCCGCAGCGAGCGTCTCAAGGAGAACTTGGCCGCCGCGGAGCTAGAACTGGGTAAGGATGAAATCGCTGCTATTGACTCCTTGGAAGGCCAAGAAGGCTTCGGCCGCATGTTTAATGACCCCCGCGAATTCCCGGGTTCGGAACAGAATTAATGGGCATTCAAAGAGTGAAAGGAGGTTAGGAAAGTGTCTAGGCACGGATTAGTAGTTATCGACGTTCAAAATGGTTTCATTTCTGAGTACACTTCCCAGTGCTTACCAGCCATTTACGAGCTACTGGGCGATGAGCGCTTTGACGTGATAGTCGCTACTAGGTTCTTTAACCCGGAGGGGTCTTTGTATCGCTCCCAGATTCACTGGCAACGGCTAACAGAATCGCCAGAAATTGACTTAGATCCGCGAGTACAGGAGGCTGCGGATTATATCCTGGATAAGCCAAGTTATTCTGCGGGCCAGAATCTGCTCGATATCGTGCGCAGGGAAAATCTGGATGAGGTTACGGTCGTCGGAATTGATACGGACGTGTGCGTCCTTATGAATGCGGCGCTTCTTTTTGATAACAACATTTCGGTCTCCGTAGATACTCGGGCCTGTGCAACAAATGGGGGTCCAGAAGCAGAAAAAGCGGCATTCCGGCTTTTGCAGCGCTTTATCGGGGGTCAAGTCCGTTTGAGTGGTGTTTCTACCTTTCGATAGAGCATGCAGTGTGATGGTGTCAGGGGCCAGCACGTG
>NZ_JBEHGF010000038.1:0-13839 GCF_040225725.1 Corynebacterium sp. KPL4015
GCCCACGATCAGCGCCACATAAATGGCCAACACGAGCTGGTGCAGCCGGCGCCGAAAAACCGCGGGCGTATAGCGCGGGGCCACTTACTGGCCCACCTTCTGCGTGAGCTTATCCTGCAGCGTCCGGCGCGTGGCACGGGTGGTCTGCGCCTCCACGATGGTGATGCCCGTGGAGTATTCCTTGAGCTCTGCCAGGGTATCCAGCAGCTCCTGCGGGGTGGTCACCAGGCGGTAGTCTGCGTCATAAGCCTCTGCCAGCTTGTCGATGCCCACCCCATGCGGCGTTCCAAAGGCCGGCTCGAAGGCATCGCGAAGCGCGGGCGCGCCTTGTTCCAGGGTTTCAAAGATACCACCGCCATTGTCATTGGCCACCACGATGGTGAGGTTTTCTGGCCGCGGCTGGTCCTCCGGGATCAATAGCCCATTGGCATCGTGCAGGAAGGTCACATCCCCTACCAAGGCCATCACGCGTGGGGCGCGCCAATTGGTGGGGTCCAGCGATTGCGTAGCTAGGGCGACGCCAATGGCTTGGGAGACGGTGCCATCGATGCCCGCCACCCCGCGCGGGGCGTAGGTATCCACGCCATCGAAGGGCATACCGATGAGGGAGGCATCGCGCACCGGATTCGAGGCGCCGAGGACCACCGTGTCATTGACCGCAAGCGTATCGCCTACAGCCGCCGCTACGTGCAGACCGGTAAACCCGAGCTCTTCTTCCTCCAATGTTGCGCGCACGGCCTCGCCGGCCATGTCGGTCGCGCCTTGGCAAATCTTGAGCCACTCGCGGCTTGGCTCCCCGGTGACCTTGACGGTGGTGCCAAGCCGCGCGTTATCCCCACGCTGGTTGGTAAAGTCCGCCGTGCGCGAGAGCACCACGAGCTCGATATCCGGGTCATTCATCAGCGCGAGCACCCCGCGGTGCAGCGTGGGGTGGCCCACCACGATGACCTGCTCAACCTTGGTATTGACCACGTAGTCATTCGCAGAGACCTGCGCTTTGCGGAAAATGTGCGCCGCGGCCGGGTGCACGGGGTGGAACGGTCCCGGCGCGGAGGGCTCCGCGATGGTCGGTACGTCTTCTAAGCCCTTGACCTCCCAGGCCTCATCGCCGGCGATGACGAGGGTATTTTTGCTCAAGTCCACCGCGACCTCGCCGTGGTCATAAAACCGCGGGGTAGCCGCGCGAGTGCCATCGCCACCTACAGGTTCCGGCAGGCTATCTCCTACCAGCGGCGCGTCAAAGGCGATATTGATGTGCACCTGAAGATCGTGCTCAAATCGCTCCGCAAGAGCGGCGATATCCTCTTCCGCGTTGACCTGAGAGGTATCCGCATAGACGCCGAAGATGCCATCTTGCACGATGGTTTGGGAGGCACCGGTGCCGATTAGCCGCTCCGGGCGGTCCGCGCTGATTATGGCGAGCGAGGTATGCGAATAGTGCGCTTCAACCACTGCGGGCAGCGTATTGGCCACGGCCGTGCCGGAAGTCATCACCACCCCGACGTGGCGGTGCTGCACGCGCGCCATTCCTAAGGCAGTAAACGCAGCGCCGCGCTCATCAATGCGCGTATGCACCCGGATATCCTCGCGCGCCAGGAGCGCGAGCGACAGCGGTGCGTTGCGGGATCCCGGGCACAACACCACATCGGTAAGGTGGCGCGCCAATTGGGCGGCCACCTGTTCAGCCAGCTGCATCGATTCATTCATGCTGCCAGATTTTACCTACTGCGCCGCAGCGGCCGGCAATCGGCAAATGGCAATCCCGCCACACCGTACCGCGCCGCCGCTACTACGTGCTAGCCCTACTGCTGGTTGCCGCTATTGCCAAAGAGATCCCGCAAGAGGCGCTCCACGTCGAGGTCATCGCCTTCTTCCAGGCGGTCCTGGATTTCCGGTGGCAGCTCGGTAGGAATATCTTCGGGGAGATCGTCCTGCAGGTTCGGCAGATTGCGCAGGCGCTCAGAAATGCCAGGGCCCGCATCCTCGGTCTCGGTCACCGTGGTGGGCACCTGCGTAGTCGTGGTTTCCGTCACCGGTTCAGGCGCCGGCTTATCGGCATCGCTCGCGGCATTGCGCCACATGAAGAACAGGGCGCCCGCCGCCAGGATGGCAACGACGGCGATGGCGGCAAAGACCCCGGCCATCCCGCTGTTTTTCTTTCCCTTGCCGCGCTGATCTGGGTCATAGTCCGACGGCACCGGCTCATGCTGCTGCTGGGCGTATTGTTGCTGGCCATACTGTTGTTGACCGTACTGCTGGCCATACTGCCCGCCGGGCTGTTGGTAGTTTTGTTGGTAATTCTGCTGGTAATCGGCGTTCGCGTCGAATTGCCGCGTCTCATTCTGCGGCTGCTGCGCGCCCGGAAAATACTGCTGTGGGCGCTGGTTGCGGGCATTACCGCCCGCATTATCTGGGACGCGGCCTATCTGGAGCGTGGCATCCTCGGCCGGGCCAGACCACTGGCGGGTCTCGTCAGTGCCGCGGTCATCATTATGAGAGCCTTTTCGGCCATTGGAACCGTTTTCACCAAAGCCATTATTTGTCATGCCTACCAGATGTACATCATTTTCCTGTGAGATCCCAGGGAATCTCCCAGATGCCAGCGTTGAACCAGGGAGGATGCTAGCTCTGACGTTGACGCGCCCGCAGCGCCCGGCCGGTCGCGGTATCTTCCGCGGCCAGCTGGCTTGGGGTGGCATCGGCGATGATCTGCCCGCCGTCTGCGCCGGCGCCAGGGCCCATCTCAATGATGCGGTCCGCGCTCGCCAGAACATTCAGATCGTGCTCGATGACGATCACGGTATGCCCGGCATCGACAAGCTTGTGCAGCTCCGCATTGAGCAGGGCAATATCGGCCGGGTGCAGGCCGGTGGTGGGCTCGTCCAGCATGTAGACCGTGTGCCCGCGCCGCGAATTGCGGGAGCGCTGCAGCTCCGTGGCGAGCTTGATGCGCTGCGCCTCGCCGCCGGAAAGCTCAGGCGCGCCTTGTCCCAAGCGGAGGTAGCCCAGGCCCACGGCCTGCAGTGTGGCGATGGCGCGGTGGATCTTTGGTTCCTCTGCAAAGAACTCGGCGGCCTCGTCCACGGTGAGCTCCAGCACCTCTGCGATGCTGCGCCCGTGCCAGGTCACCTCGAGGGTCTCATCGTTGAAGCGGGCACCACCACATTGCGGGCAGGTGGTATAGGAACCCGGCAAAAAGACCAGTTCTACCTCGATTTTTCCGGCGCCACCACAGGTGGGGCACTGACCCTGCTTGACGTTGTAGGAAAAGCGCGAGACCGTCCACTTGCGCACCTTGGCCTCCGGGGTGGAGGCAAAGAGCTTGCGCACGTTATCGAAAAGGCCGGTATAGGTGGCCAGCGTGGAACGCGGGGTGCGGCCAATGGGCTTTTGGGAAATCTGCACCAGCCGGGAGACCTTATCCAGGCCCTCTACCCCGGCAAGCGAGAACTCGTGGCCACCCTCATCTGCGTCATCTTTATCCTCATCGGCCACGGCGGTGGCAGATTCCTTGAGGGTTTCTGCCAACACGGTGCTCACCAGCGTCGACTTGCCCGACCCCGAGACCCCGGCCACAGCGGTAAATTGCCCCAGCCCGAAATCAACATCGAGCCCGTCGATGCTGCGCGCGGAAATGCCGCGCAGGCGGAGGTGGTTGGAGGGGGTACGGGGGGCATCGGCAAGCGCGAGCTCTCGCTGCGCCAAGGCGCGGGCGGTGGGGGTATCGGCGTCGTAGTCCTCGACCGGGCCGGAATAGACCACCTTGCCGCCGCCCTCGCCGGCGTAGGGGCCAACGTCCACGAGCCAATCCGCCTGGGCCACCAGGTCCATATCGTGTTCCACGAGCAGCACCGAATTACCGGCGTCAATAAACCGGCGGCACATCTCCAACACCGCCCCGCGCTCATCGGGGTGCAGGCCGGCAGACGGCTCATCGAGCACATACGCCACGCCGAAGAGGCCGGAACGCAGCTGGGCGGCGAGCCGGATGCGCTGCAATTCACCCGCCGAAAGGCTCTGGGTGGGACGGTCTAGGCTCAGGTGCGCCAGCCCCAGCTCCAGGGCGGAGGTTAGCGCCGGAAGCACCTGCTTGAGCAGCAGATCCTCCGCGGAATTCTCCTCCGGCTCCTGCGCGCTGAGCACCTCATAGACCTGGTCCAGCGGCAGCGCGCCCAGCTTGTCGATGCTCATTCCCGCATACGTCACCTTGAGCGCCCGCGGGTTCAACCGCCGGCCGTGGCAGGTATCGCACTCGCGGGATTCCATGAAGGACAACGTGCGCTTGCGCAGCGATTCCGATTGGGTCTCCTGCAGCGTCTTGGTGAGGTAGCTGGCCACCGAACGCCACGTGCCTTCATAATTGCGCTGAATCTGGTCCGCACCGCGCAGCGGTTTTACGGTGACCACGGGGCGTTCTTCGGTAAATAGGATCCAGTCGCGGTCTTCCTGCGGCAGGTCTTGCCAGGGCGAATCCAGGTCATAGCCCAAGTTCATGAGGATATCGTGAAAATTCTTGCCCGCCCACGCACCGGGCCAAGCCTTAATGGCGCCTTCCTCAATGGACAAGGTGGGATCGGGCACCATCGATTGCTCGGTGGGCTCGTGCACCACGCCCGCACCTTGGCACTGCGGGCACATGCCCTCTGGGGTATTCGGCGAAAATGCATCCGAGTAGAGCCCCTCAGGGTTATCCCCGGCGCGCGAGTACAACAAGCGCACGCTATTAGATAGCGCGGAGACCGTGCCCACCGTGGAGCGCGCCCCGCCGCCGGAGGTGGATTGCTGCAACGCCACCGTGGGCGGCAAGCCCTCCACCTGGCTTACCTGTGGGTCCACCGCGGAGCTAATGAGCCGGCGCGCAAACGGCGCCACCGATTCCAGGTAGCGGCGCTGCCCTTCCCCGTGGATCGTGCCAAAGGCCAGAGAGGATTTTCCGGAACCGGAGACTCCCGTCACCGCCACGAGTTGGCCGCGCGGCATATCCACATCGACGTTGCGCAGGTTGTGTAAGTGGGCATCGCGAACCTTGATTGTCATGACCACAATCCTACCCGCGCACCAGCTTCCTAAGGCAACGCTTCGGCCCGCCACCCCCGCCGCGCATTGCCTACCGATCTGTCTACCGCTCCGCCTGCCAAGAATTAATTTCACGCCCGCCCGGAGTGTTCCGGCTGGCGAGCGCGCCCTGCCGCCACCGAGCCACAGGCGGTGCATATTTAGCCAGCGCCCCAACTGATAGACTTCATTGTCTATTATGACGATTCCGCTTGGTCTATAAGCTAGAAGGTAGGGCTCCGCGTTGACCGATAACACTTCATCCATCGCGCTGATTGGACTTGGCCCCCGCGGCATTTCCGTCCTCGAGCGCCTCGTGGCACAACTCAATACTGTGTCTCACCCGCCAGAAAAGCTGACGCTACATCTCATCGATGATGCCCAGCACGGCGGCGGCAAGATTTGGGATATCAACCAGCCCAAGTACCTGTGCATGAATACCTTCGCACACGGCATGACGCTGTTTTCTGAACCCGGCTCCACTGTGGAGGCTCCGGTGGTTGAAGGCCCCACCATCTACGAGTGGATCCGCCTGACGCTTGGCGATGCCAACGTGCCCGCCGGCGCCCGCGATTACGCCGCTGCCCACCCGCTCGATCCACAGGTGCTTGAGGAATTCGGCCGCGCAGAGCTGGAGAAATTGCGTCCCGAATCCTATTTGCCGCGCGCGCTCTACGGCCACTACATCCTGTGGGTCTTCCGCTCGGTCCTGCAGGACGTGCCGGAGTGGGTTGAGGTCAAGCAACACCACGCCCGCGTGGTGGATATTGAATCCCGCGATGGCGCGGATATTTTGCACCTCAACAACGACACCACCGTTGAGGCCGGCTCCACCTTGGCGGTCACGGGCTGGCAAAACCAGGGTTATACCGAAAACGAGCGGTGGATCCTTAAGACCTTGGAAGATAACCCCAGCCTGCGCTGGATTCGCGCTGATAATCCCATTGACCAGGGCGTTGACTCCATCGAGGACAATGAGAAAGTCCTCGTGCGCGGGCTTGGCATGGGCTTTTTCGATATCCTCATCCTGTCTACCGTGGGCCGCGGCGGTAAGTTCGTTGAGGATTCCTCCAAGCCTTGGGGCATGCGCTATGAGGCCACCGGCACCGAGCCCACCTTTGCGGCTGCTTCCCGGCGCGGCTATCCCTTCCTGCCGCAATCCGATGAAGGCTCCCTGCCACCGGCCGCGGAAATCCCGCGCCTGAAGAAGGTCGTCGCCGAGCTATCCCACCGCACGGGCGCGCGCTCCATCAACTATGACACCGAGGTGTGGCCGGCGGTTGCCCGCGATGCCTACCAGGCCTATATCGATTCCCTCGCCCGCGTCGAGCCGGAGAGCCTGCGCTCCTCCCGCGAGGAGATCATCGCTGCCCTCGATGCCGCTCCGGTGGATGCGGGCGTGGCCTATAACGGCCTGGCTCAGCTCGATGAGGTCATTGCGCACCACACCACCAAGGATTTCAGCCTGTTGCGCTGGATGCACCTGCTCACGGAGGATTTTTCCAACCAGCAGGAGCTCACCGAGCACATCGTGCAGAGCCTGTGCGAGGACCTGGCAGAGGCCCAGAAGGGCCCGGATAGCCCGGTGCGCGCCGCCTTGTGGTCGGTCGGTTTCTCCCGCAAACCCACCCAGGTACTGGGCGCCGAGGGCCGCTATACCCTGGAGTCGCGCCACCACATGTTCGATAAGGCCATTTCCTTGGGTCAGACCACGTGCTCCGGCCCGCCGCCCTTCCGCACGCAGCAATTGCTGGCGCTTGTCGATGCCGGCATTGTCAGCTTCGTCGGCGGCAATCCCGTCTTGGGTACGAATGCCGACGCCGGCGAATGGACCATCAGCTCCAGCGCCTCTGGCGGCAAGCGCATTCCGGGCACGACGCTTCTCGATGCCTGGGTGCACAAGCCCGATATCCGCCGCACCCCGCACGATTCCTTCATGCACTCCCTCGTGGAATCCGGCCGCGTGCGCGCGTTTACGGAAACCGCCAGCGACGGCATCGAGGTACCTACCGGCTCGCCTGCCGAGGACCCCGATACCCGCCAGGTCCACAACGCCGACGGCACCGTGGATGAGCGCCTACACCTCGTAGGAATCCCCGCCCACGCCGAGTACCCAGATACCACCCTGGCCCCGCCCATTCCGGGCACGGATTCGTGGTTCATCCAGGAAGCCGATAAGGCCGCCGTGCACGCGGCCCAGGTAGCCCTCGCGGGGCAAGCGTAGCTATCAGCGAGGGGGCAGGCAACCGCCTGCCCATTACGCTGTTAGCAGTTCCGTTCGGAGGAGCCCAGGATTCATACTCCTAGCCCCATGCTGGGGCAGGTTATGTTTATCTGCGTTCGGACCTGACCCCCATTTGGTGGACACCCGATTAGTGCGGATTTTGTGTCCGTAAGAGAGGATGTTCATTGTGAGTCAACAACGCCAGAAATACACACCTGAGTATCGACGTGAAGCCGCAAACCTGGTAATCGAATCGCAGCGCCCAATTGCTCATGTAGCGAAAGAAATTGGTGTCGCACCTGGCCTTTTAGGCCGATGGGTGAAAAATGAGCGTCAACGCCTAAGGATCCTCCGATGGGCTAAGCGAGGCGGATCTTCGTGCTGAGAATGCTCGTCTGCGTCGTGAGCTGGCAGAAGCCAAGATGGATAACGAGTTTTTGTCAAAAGCGACAGCCTTCTTCGCCGCGAAGCAACGCGAGCAGAAAAGTTCGAATTGATGCAGCAGAAGAAGGCTAGCTACAGCATCAAGCGCATGGCACGACCGTTAAAAGTGTCTCGGTCTGGATATTACAAATGGGCCCATATGCAGCAGAAACGCTTATCCGGTAAAGATGATCGGACATCTTTTTATGATGATGTTGATCGCAAGATTCATCAGATCTGAAAAAGACTCCGACGAGGTCTATGGTGCCCCGCGGATTACCGCAGAACTAGGTGAGCGCTACCAGATTAGTGTGAATCGCAAGACTGTGGCTAAGCGGATGCGCCTGATGGGTATTGAAGGGATTTCACCGCGTGCTTTTGTGCCGGTGACAACGATTCAATCTAAGCGTAAATCTGCTCTTCCTGACCTGGTCAAGCGCATGTTTGATACTGGTGAGCTCAACCGGGTGTGGATGTCAGATATTACTTATCTGCGCACTGGTGAAGGCTGGTTGTACTTATGTGTGGTTCGCGATGGTCATTCCCGCAGGGTGCTGGGCTGGGCTATGGATAGCGTGCAAGATACTTCCCTGGTCGAACGAGCACTTCGGATGGCGCATACGCTGCGCGGTGACGTTGCTGACGGTCTCGTGTTTCACGCCGACCGGGGAACGCAATTTACCAGCGAGCAGCTCTGGGAGGTGTGCCGCAACCTAGGGGTTGCCCAGTCTGTGGGGCGTACCGGGGTGTGTTTCGATAACGCGATGGCTGAGTCGTTCTGGTCGACGCTGAAAACCGAGTTCTACGACCGGAAGCGCTGGGCAACCCGCGCTGCTGCGCGTCAGGCTGTGGCTTACTGGATTGAGGTGGTCTACAACCGTCGGCGCCGGCACTCCGCCCTCGGGATGGTCAGCCCTGTCGATTTCGAAAACCACATCACCCAAACCAGAAACGAAGAAAAAATCGCTGCCTAACAACTAGGTAGCTCCACTACGTGTCCACGATTTGCGGGCAACCCCAATCAGGTGTCCACCAAATGGGGTCAGGTCCCGTCGAGACATAGATATAGCCCACCCGCTGCCCACATGAACCGGAATCTTTACTCGCCGACATCACACTCACTACTTTCTGCAAATCTAAAGTCTAGATCCCACTATGCAAGTGTAAAACAATGGCCGAAGTGGCCCTATTTTACAGCAAACATTCTGCCCCAAACCGGCGTAACAATAGGGTGTACCCCATGTTGGCACTGTGAGTTAGGCACGCTTTGAAACCTACCCATCCACATAGCGAGCCGGGCTGTCTTTCCGTAGCTGTTCAACTACTTCAAGGGTTGGAGACAAGCGTCGCCCCCATGCTCTCCCACTGCTCTTGGGTTAACCGAGGGTCATCCCCTGATATCCATACACCCTCCATTTCTGCATCGGCTATATTCACGTCCTTAAGGTTTGCGCCTGTTAGGTTGACCTCCTTCAAGTAGGCGCCACTGAGGTTTGCGCCTGTTAGGTCTGCCCCCATTAGACCTGCATTTGTCAAAACTGTGCCGGTTAGGTCTGCGCCTGCCAGATTTGCCCTTGTTAGCTTTGCGGACACCAAGTAAGCGCCTTTCAAGTTGGATTCTTCCAAATTCGCCTCTTCAAAATCAGCACATGTTAGCCAAAGGCCGCTGAGATTTTGTTCTCGTAAATTCTCCAGCTGGTATACCCATGTATGCGCTCAAAAAGGTGTGCAGACTAGGGAGATCAGTAAAATGAAGAAATTTCAACTGAAATAACGAGCCCTCCAATCAACGTGAATAAACAACACTTACCCTTGCCGACCCTCGACCCTTCCGATAAGCTAATGTCGCAGATAATTCTAACCAAAATAGAAAGAGGCTTAATGGAGGCATGGACTTCCCCCACAACTGGGGTGCTCACACTAGTCTGTGCACTTCTATTCGGAATCATCGCTATCAAGAGCAAGCGTCGCACCCTACCTCGGAACTCTATAGTTGGAATCCGCTTGGTGAGCACCCTGAAATCTGACGAGGCATGGAAAGCGTCTCATCAAAAAACTTGGGGGATATCTGCGCTGTCTTCTGCTATTTTTCTAATCGGTGGACTACTTCTAATATTTCCCGAGAAAACAACCGAGGCTCGATATGTATTGATTACCGCAGTCACCTATGGAAGTCTAATTCCTCTGCTGGCAATCCAGGGAATTCTTGCAAATCGCGCAGCAGATTAACAACTCTACCGCTCTTGAGGCCAGTGCTGCCGCGCCGTTGGAGGAATTTGCAGGCTCTGAACTCGGTGAGAAATACCCCAGGTCCGTTAAAGTCTGGCAGGACGCGTGGGAGCGGTTCGTGCCGTTTTTGCAGTTCCCTCCGGCAGCCCGCAAGGTCATCTACGCCACGAATTCGATTGAGTCGTTTAACAATGAGCTGCGTAAAGCCACTCGTAACCGGGTGCAGTTCACCAATGATGAGTCCGCATTAAAGACACTGTGGTTGATGATCTGCAATATTGAAGACAAACGCGCAGCTAAACGCGCTAAACAAGGTAAACGGGCCACCGCTTCAGCGAGCCGGCTCGTTGAAGGCGGAAAGGTTTCAGGGTGGAAACAAGCCATCAACCAAATGGCCGTGGCCTACTCCGACCGCTTCGACCAATACCTCTAAGAAATCACTCCCACACATAAACAACTTGACACGCTCCTCGCGCATTCCTGCGGATACCAGCAGGTCGCGGGCGTATTCGGCAGACTCACGACGGATAATCTGGCCGACCTGGCCGTGGCCAGTCTCGGTGTCTCCTGGCTGGGTCTCGGCGATATAGAGGAAGTTTCCCTCACGCCCACGGGTCATAGGGACGTAAACACTGGACTTATCTAGGTTGCCCACACCAGCAACAACGCGGGACACGTCCACGGTCGCGCCTTGGGAACTATGACCAGTAGCGGCGTAGCCCAGTTGGGTGTGTTTATCGAGGTAGTCGCGGTTTAGTGTCACAGTGGCTAAATCATCATCACACCGTCGGGCCGTAATGGAACCGTCTTTTCCGATGGAATCAACGACCCAGCGTTGACCATTGCGGACAACATCGCCGTTGCTGGTCACCAGCTTTGAATCGTTGCGACGAGTCAGGATGACATCACCGACACCGGCTGTCAGTCCATCGGACAGGCCTAGGCGGTGCTCAGGGTTAATCTCGCCGCGCTCTGCGCGAATCTTCTGCGCCGCAGCATTCAGCGCGGTGACCTGGTCGCGGGTTGCTGCAACCAGCAAGGACTGCTTTCCTGCGGCAGTATCGTCGCGCCACCCGGCCAACGCATCGTCCATCATTGCCGTAACCGATCCTGCGTGCAGGCGCTTGTTCTGCATGTACCACTCGGCGGCACGAGAAACGTCTGCTTCCTCGCCACCGCGCAGCCACTTCGATGCTTCACGCTCACCCGCATCACGCTGGCGGAACACCTCGCGTAGCTCAACGGCATCAGGCAATTCATGAGACAAGGTAGCCAGCAAGCCAGAACGAGCTTTCACCGCCGAGTATTGTTCTGGGTCTCCCACAAAGACCACGCGCGCGCCGGCAGCAGTGGCAGTCTCCAGTACACGGATCGTATCGGGGTTAGACACCATGCCGGCTTCATCAACGACCACAACGGTGTCTCGGTTCCAGCCCAGCTTCGCCGCTGTATGCTCCGGTGTCAGATCGTCGGTGCCGACAAAAGCGCGCGCAATCGTCATGGATTCATCGGCCACATTCTCACCCACCATCACATCCGCAGCCTTACCCGTAGGTGCTAGGCCTACGACGTGTTTACCAGCCTGATTCCATGCCTTGTGCGCGGCCTTGAGCGAGGACGTCTTACCGGCACCAGCCGGTGCGACCACCACAGACGCCAAGTAGTTAGAGCCGACAACCGCGCGCATAGCATCAGCCTGCGCAGGCGAAAGTTCCCCCTCGACCGGTTGAATCGACTCGGCGGTAACCCCGCGCTCCACGCGCGCGGTAGCCATATCAACACCACGTTCAACCTCGTCGACAGCCTCGGCAGTGGTGTACTCAATCGCGCCGTTCTGTCGCCCCTGCTGGCTTGAATCGTGCCGCCCGGAGAGCAAAGAAAAAGCGGCGACATTAAGCGATTGCCTAATTCTCTGCCGGGGTTTCCATAGTTGAATGAGGCTTATACGTATTTCCTCTAAGGGGGTCCAGACTGTATAAGTAATGAAAATTCATCCGATAGGTGTTACCGTATCGATGCTATGAGTCTTGCTAAGTTTGTTCCTGCCCCCAAAGCCGCACAGGACTCGGCTCGATTTGTTCAAACTTATCTGCTGGATAAATCAGCTCGCGAATTCTTCCTCCAAGAGCGAATGAAAAATGTAGTAGCTCTTGCTAAACAAGGGAATTGGTCTGAGGCGTCTGAAGAGTTCCGCGAGCAGACAGGTGCGGATATTAAAATGAGTGTCTTTGCAGCTCAAATTGCTTCTATTGTTTAGGCACAAAGAAGTTCCTGTTCAACAGGTGTAATGCGCTTTCCTAAATAAGAGTTCTGAGACACGATAAAAGACTAAACGGGTAAGAACCTTTAAAGGTTCTTACCCGTTTAGTCTTTCCGCCTTGACCGTGTGGGAAGTCAGCGCGGGTGGTGACATCGGCCATGGACGCACTTTTTCGGCGCTTACCTTGATTATTAGTACTGTCTTGAAACCAATATATTTGGGCACATTTGTAGATGAAGGGTACCCAATCAGGAGCGTCCTCCGCTTCTGCGGCTGACGTACTCCTGACTCACTTAAGTGGTAATTGCCGTTCTTAGATCACATCAGGAAATTGATGCGTTTACTTATGGGGTCGACGCCGCTCCAGGAGAAATAAAAACGAGTATGCATACGGCATGCTTTAAGACAAGGTGTAAATGACAATACCAATAATGGCAATGACTGCCATTATTATAGAAAAAGTAATCAACCTCTTATCGTATGGAAGTTCATAAACTGAAGGGGACACTTCCTTAGCTGCTGTCTTTACGCTCCCCAGCATGAGGGCTGTGAACAATAGAAATGTTAAAAGGTGAGCCCACCAAGGAACGGGATTGCTCCATGTTATGAAAACGTTAGCAGACGTGAAAATCCCTGCCATAAGGAGAGCGAGTGTGATGGGGCGCATGTTATTCCCGAAGGATGTTTTCACTCTGCCGTCGAGAGCAAATGAGGTGAGATTAGCCATGCTTAACATCCTACTGCAGTTGCTGCTGCCCCCGCCGCAATGGTGCAAGGGATTCCTGCGGCTCCAGCGGTTCCCGCTGAAGCGGGAATGCATACAAGGCCTTCAACTGCTGCCCCTACACCCCACTTGACCCATTTATTGTTGGTGCAGGCCCTTTCAGCAATCCCCGAAGATGACACGGGGACGATGGTCCCGTCCTTATCTTGGAAAAGCTTCATGTCTTTAGGTAGTTCTGCATCTACTGAAGCGACTAGATCGCCGTGTTTATTATGTACATTTACGGTTGCCCCGGAGAGTGTTACTTTATCTCCGCTTTGCAGGTGAGGCTTAAGCCCTACGCCGTCCATTGCATCAAATGATCTGCGTCCGTCCTTTGAGTCAAACGTCAAAGCATCTTTTTTCGTCTCTTGTTGTGCATGATTGCCAGTTGCGGCTTCGGCTTGAGCGGCAGTGGCTAGCCCTCCACTCGTCGCCAGCGCAAGCGCGATAGAGGCAAAGATTTTCTTAACGGACATTTTATAAAACCCTTTCCTGGTACGTGAGTGACTAAATTCGTCGCCCTATCGATATGTGAAATTAGAGACTTTTTTATTTATTCATCAAACGTTCAAGCGGTCAAGCGAAAGGAGTGAAAATTAACCATATGTTTACAACACCCTCGATAGCTCACCGCATATTAATTAGGAAATCACCCTATAGACAAAGAGGTTACGAGAACGTTAATTGTGCATAAACTCTGAAATGTTGACTTGTCACTGTCGTGTCTATATGTAGCGGAGTTCTTGTTAGTGTGTTGGCTTTTTGTCGAATGGGGGTCAGGTCCACCCGCTCGGTGGAGACAACCCCGTATTCGGCGCCGCAGACGGTGTCAGCCTGGGCGGAGAGGATCTGGTTGATAAACCCTTGCAGCATCTGGCGCAT
>NZ_JBEHGF010000039.1:0-13748 GCF_040225725.1 Corynebacterium sp. KPL4015
ATGCAATATCGGAATCAGACCCTTGAACCCCTCATCACCTAGAATTAAACCAGTCCAACTTTCGGGGGCCAGTTCAAGATGGCAAGGCCCCACTGCTGGAATGCCGTATTGATCGGAGACGGAATCTGCCACGGAATGCGGCTGGTGCGGTGCAGGGCGCCGAGGACCAGTCCGGTGATCAGTGGGCCGAGAGCGAACCCGAGCTCGAAGGACGCGCCACCGGGCAGCGGGACGACGATAAGGGAAATCAGGTAGCCGATGGTCAGCCCACCACCGAGTGCTACCCAGTTAAGCTGCGAGTATGCAGTCACGGAATCGCCGAAGTAATCGCGGACATCGCCCAGGCGGTCATGCTTGACCACGATTTCTAGGTCATCACCAGATTCCAAGTGGGTCTCGTTGGTGGCAAGGAATTCCTCATCGCCGCGGCGCACTCGCACAATCCGCGCGCCGTAGCGCGAAAAGAGGTTTAACTCCTTGACCTTGCGGCCCTCAATATCCTCATTGGAAATGGCCACGGTCTCATTGACCAGGCGCTTATCCACAAACGGGGTTTGGGGCTGGCGCTTTCCCAGGGCATCCGTAAGCTCCTTAGCTTTTGCCTTGGTCACCAGCACGCGCAGGACATCGCCGCGGTGCAATTCCGGGTTATCGCCCGGCACGTCGATATCGCGGCCGCGGCGGATGGTGGCGATGATGAAATGATCCGCGAATTTCTCGCGCAGCTCGGCATAGGAAATATCGCGGGTGACCTTAATCGTCCGCGAGCGGAAAATCTTTTCCGCCGAGTGGTCCTGGTCCTTCTGCGCGGGCCAACTATGCCGCAGGATGAATGCCACGAGGAGGATGGCCACGGCCACGCCGACTGGATAGGCCAAGGAATAGCCCACGGCGGGCAGCTCCTCGCCGGATTGCTGCTGGGCCACCGCGAGCGATGCCGTGGACGTCGTCGCGCCGGAGAATACGCCGGTCACCGCCAGCGGCGATAGCCCCATGAGGCTGCCTATGCCCAGCGCCGCGGCCGCCGCGGCTATTACCGCCACAGTGGCGAGCAACATGTGCTTTAGCTGGGTAGAAAAGCCCTTGAAGAAGGCCTCGCCGGCAGAGAGCCCCTGCATATAGATAAAGAGGCCCAAACCCAGCTTCTGCAAGGAACTAAGGATATTGTCATCCAGATCAATAAAGGACCCGAAGGCTAAGCCGACAAAAAGGGTACCCGCCGCGCCGAAGCGCAGCGGGCCAAAGGGAATCATGCCAAAAAGCGTGCCGAGCACGATCATGAAGAAAATGCTCAGCCAAATATTGCCATCAAAAATCGCTAACACGCTGTGCAATCTTAGGAGCTTGGCGCGATTTAGCTAGCTGAAAAAGCTTGGCACCTTGCACCGAATACCGCCATTAGTGGAGCGCACGTGAATATCCCACCTGCTGCCACAAAGAATCAGGAGGGCGATCTCACACCACCGCCTAGAGGTGAGCTAATCCAGCAGGAATTCTTTCCACTTTGGCCACTCGCCATGGGTTTGTGCCTTGCCCGCTTGGTAATTCGCGCGCAACTTATCCACATTGCGCTCGGTAGAGGCCACCTGCATATCTTCCGGGAAAAACAGCTGCGCCTTGCCCTGGCGCTCTAGCTCGAGGAGCCGGTCCTTGGCCGCGTTATAGATGGGCGGGCGGCCAATGAGGGCATCGGCAATAGCGGGGTACTTGCGGAAGATGCGGCGGGTAATCGCCGGGCGCGCTACCTCGGGGCGGACATATCCGCGCGGCTTGGAGCCGATGAAGAGGAATTTCTCGTAGCCGGCCTCTTCCGCTTGCTCGATGGTAATTCCACCGGACGAGCCCAAGGCGCCGTCCACATAGGGCGAGCCATCGATGATGCGGATGGGCATAAGCAGCGGCAGCGTAGAGGAGGCGCGCACCCGCACATACAGATCTTCTGGTTCCTTCACATCATCGCGGGTCCAATACACGGATTCGCCGGTATCGGCCCGCGCGGCGGCAAGCACCATATCCGCTGGATGCTCGCGGTACGTATCCCAGTCAAAGGGCATATCCTTATCCGCGGAGCGCTCATAGATATATTCCGCATTGAAATATCCGTTTCCGCGCACCAGCGAGCCCACGCCGCCAAAGCTGGGGTTATTGACAAAATCCGTGAAGGATTCCTCCGCGCGCTTGGCATCGTGCGAGAGGTAATTGACCGTGTGAGAGGCGCCGGCAGATACTCCGCCTACCCATCCAAAGGTGACGTTCTCTTGGATGAGTTTGACTATGCAGGCGGCGGTATAGGAATTGCGCATTCCGCCGCCTTCGATAACAAGGGCGGTGTTGCTGGCATCAATCATGGTCTCCCATAATACGCGCGGCGATGTTACGGCGGTCAACCCCGCTTCCTGGCTGCGCGGCTAGACTTGAACGCTATGGGATTATTGGATGCTCTTGCCAAACTTACCGGGAATGGGGCGCCGCACTTGGCGCGGCCCGATTCCGCGGCGACCACCATGCAGGTGGACCGGCTAGATATTAGGACCGCCGGCCAGCTGATCATCATTATCACCGGCCAGCAGGGCGCGCGGGCCCTTGCTGAGCTCGCCGGTTCGCGCGAGTCCGCGACCCTTATCTCCCCCACCACCACGGCGCATTTTCCCGCCGTGACGAAGGATATGCTGCCGGTGAAAGACCCCAAGCACGGCTGGATCATCCCCATCACGCCGACGCTGGCGAGCGCGCTTTCTCAGGCCGAGCTTGCAGGGGCATCGCTTGCCGATGCCCCCAGCGAGTTCGAGCTGTCCCCCAGCCTCGCGGTGGTGGTGGAATAATGCCTATTTATCCCTTCCAAGGCGCGCGCCCGCGCATCCACCGCAGCGCGTGGATCGCGCCGAATGCCACCATCATTGGTGATGTGGAAATCGGCCCAGATTCTTCCGCATTTTATGGCTGCGTGCTGCGCGGCGATGTCGGCCCCATCCGCATTGGCAGCCGGTGCAATATTCAAGACAATAGCGTTATCCACGTGGAACGGGAGGCACCGTGCATCCTTGAAGACGATGTCACGGTAGGCCACATGGCCATACTCCACGGCACCCATGTGGGCGCTGGCAGCCTGGTGGGCATGTCCGCTACCCTGCTATCTCGCTCCACCATCGGGCCCGGTTCACTCATCGCCGCCGGCGCGCTGGTGCGCGAGGGCGCGGAAATCCCGGCCCGCTCCTTGGCCGCCGGCGTCCCGGCCACCGTGCGTCGCGAGCTTTCCGCCGAGCAGTCCGCGGCGTTTATCCCACACGCCGCGCGCTACGTGGACCTTGCACAACAGCAATCTGCCTCTGAGCTCGCGCTTGATGATGTCTACTTTGACTAGCGCATCCCTATAGGTTCACGACACCCATGATGATAAGGAAGGCGGCAACTACATAGCCGCTGATGAGTGCTACCCGCGCGCTGTTTTCGCGCGCCGCCGCAAAGACTCGACCAGCAGCTGAGTCTGGGTGGGCGCGCACCACGGCGATGAAAAGGCCGCACACCACCGGCAGGGAAAGCGCCAGGGTGGCGTACCACAGAAGGCCGCCGTATTGGGCGGCGAGCGGCAGATCCTCGGTGGCTAAGAACATGAGGCCAAAATAAAACGGCACGGAGGTCAGCGATTGCACCACGCCCATCACGAACCCGATAAGCACGGTGGTGATAGAAGGCCTGCGCAGCGGTTGCAGCATGCGCCCGATCAAGGCATTGGGTTTTCCCTGGGAATGCCAGGCGGCAAAGGCCAGGGCGATGCCGACGATGATGAGGATGCCGCCGGCAATCGGTGACTCCAAAATGGCCGCTATCTGTTCGCGCACGCCCAATAGGACGAACATGACCACGGCCGCGGCGGTAAGAACTCCCAACCAATCGCCCAGGATGACTAGGCCGGCAATCCAGCGGTACTTCCCGCGCGGGAGCATGATGCCGATGGCCACGAGGATGCCAATGAGCAAGGCATTGACCGAATCCAAGAGAGCGAAACTTACCGCGTGAATCATGCGCGATAGTCTACCTATCCTTCGCGCCACCCTGTGCACTCTGGGCTGGGCTGGGTTATAGGTCACATTATTGCGCCACTATGCCTACCTGCACCGTATTTTGCACCAATTCCGCAAGATTGCATATACTATGCAAGGTTTTAGAAGCAGTGCCCACACCTCTCACGCATAAAGGAGCTCACCATGTCCAGATTCCTCTACCGGCTGGGAAGCTGGTCCTACCGCACGGTATGGCCCTTCCTCGCCTTCTGGCTCATCGTCTTAGTGGCGATGGTTGGCCTCACCGCCGGCTTTGCCAAAACCCCGAACCCCAACTTCGCCATGCCGGAGATGGACTCCACCACCACTCAAGAAGAGATGATGGAGCACTTCGATCAAGATACCGATGCCATGAGCGCCCCAGAGGGCACCGTGGTCATCCAGGCCCCTGCGGGCAAGGAGCTAAGCGATGATGCCGTTGCCGGGGACATCGACAAGCTGCTCCAAGATCTCAAGGACACCGGTGCGCTGAAGAACGAGGATGAGTTGGTCAGCCCGGTCCTCGCCGCCGCTGGCATGGAAAAGCAAATGGGCGAGCAGATGCGGGCCCAAGGCATACCCGAAGAGCAGGTTGCGAAGAACCTGCAGCAGCTTTCCCCGCTGAGCGAGGATAAGACCACCGGCACCGTCACCATCGCCTTCGATGCCGCTGATGTCATGGACATCAACGATGACGATATGGCTGCGGTAACGGATGTCCTGCACGAGCATGACGGCGAAGGCCTCTCCGTTAAGTACCAGGGCAATGCCTTTGCGATGGCCGAGGCTGGCATGAATGGCAGCGCCGAACTTATCGGCATGGTGGTTGCCGCCATCGTATTGCTGGTGACCTTCGGCTCCTTCGTAGCTGCCGGCATGCCGCTGATTTCCGCCGTCATCGGCGTGGGCATCGGCATCCTCGGCGTGCAGCTGGCCACCATGTTTACCGATACCGTCTCCGATATGACCCCGACGCTGGCCTCCATGATCGGCCTTGCCGTGGGCATCGACTACGCCCTGTTCATTGTCAACCGCTTCCGCAATGAGCTCATCACCTCCTCGGGCCTGAATAACCTGACACCAAAGGAACTGGCCAAGGAACTGAAGAAGATGGATAAGGGAACCCGCGCCCACGCCATGGGCATGGCGCTGGGCACCGCCGGTGGCTCCGTCGTCTTTGCCGGTACCACCGTGGTCATCGCCCTGGCGGCCCTGACTATTATCGGCATCCCATTCCTATCCACCATGGCTATCGCCGCCGCGGGCACCGTGATCATCGCCGTGCTAGTGGCCAATACCTTTATCCCCGCCGTGCTGGGCCTGCTGGGCACCAAGATCTTCGCCGGGCGCGTGCCCGGCCCCAAGGTTCCAGACCCCGAGGACGAGAAGCCAACCATGGGGCTGCGCTGGGTCCGCCGCGTGCGCGCTCACCCGTGGCTGCACCTAGGCGTAGGCGTTATCGTACTTGCCATCCTGGCCATCCCATTTGCGAATATGCGCCTGGCCATGCCTACCGATGGCTCCGCTAAACCCGGCACCCCACAGCGCGAGGCCTACGAGATGTCCGAGGAGGCCTTTGGTCCAGGCCGCAATGCCCCGATGATCGCCTTTGTCAATGTGGAAGACGTCTCCGAGCAAGACCGCATGCCGGCCTTCCAGGATCTGCTCCACAAGTTCAACGACACCGAGGGCGTGGATAACGCCCAAATCATCCAAACCACGGATAACGGCGATGCCGCTCAGATCATGATCACGCCGACCACCGGCGCAACCGATGAGAAAACCACCGAGACCTTGGAGCACCTGCGCGAGTACCAGGGCGAATTTCTAAGGACGGCGGCTCCTACGGCATTACCGGTATCACCCCGATCTTCGACGATATTTCTGAGCGTCTGAGTAGCGTGCTCGTACCGTACGTGGCCATCGTCTTGGGCCTTGCCTTCATCGTCTTGATGTTGGTCTTCCGCTCCATCTGGGTTCCGCTCATTGCCGCCGCGGGCTACGGGCTTTCCGTGGCCGCCACCTTCGGCATTACCGTTGGCATCTGGCAAGAGGGCATGTTCGGCCTCGTCAACGACCCGCAGCCGCTGCTATCCTTCCTGCCCATCATGCTCATCGGCCTAACCTTTGGCCTGGCCATGGACTACCAGGTCTTCTTGGTCACCCGCATGCGCGAGGGCTACGTCAGCGGCAAGACCGCCGCCAACGCAACCTCGAATGGCTTTAAGCACGGCGCGCGCGTGGTCACGGCCGCAGCGCTCATCATGATTTCGGTCTTCGCGGCATTCATCCTGATGGACGAGCCATTCATTAAGACCATGGGCTTCGCCCTGGCAATGGGCGTGCTTATCGATGCCTTCGTTATCCGCATGATGGTCATCCCCGCCACCATGTTCCTCTTGGGAGACAAGGCGTGGTGGTTCCCTAAGTGGTTGAATAAGATCGTGCCTAATATGGATATCGAGGGCGAGGCCCTGCACAAGGAGCGCGAGACACTCATGCGCTTTCAGCACGACAAGGTAGGAAAGGTTCATCGTGACTAGTTTGCGCGAATCCAAGAAGCGAGCAACGCGCCAGGCCATGTCTGATGCCGCGGCCCGCCTCGCCTTGGACGGCGGCGCTGAGGCAGTCACGGTCTCAAATATCACCAGCGCCGTCGGGGTCTCCCCGCGCACGTTCCACAATTATTTTTCTTCCGTGGCCGATTCCCTCTTGCATTACACCGCGGATGTCCTCGAGGCATTCGCAGAGGATATTCCCACCGCATTTCCCGGCGAGCCCATCTCTACTGTCTTGGAATACACGCTCATTGATGCCCTGGACAATGAAGACATGGAGCTGCGCTCGCTGCACAGCCTGTTCAAGATCGGCGAGGCGATGGAAAACCTCAGCCACACCGCCGAGGAAAAGAAGAAATTCGATAGCGTCACGCACCGTGTCGTCGTTGCCTTTCAAGAGCGCTACCCCGAATATTCGGCCTTCGAGCTCACCATCATCTTGACCGCGTGCGGCAGCACCGGCAATGCCTGCCAGCAAGAGCTGAAAAGGCGCTGCGAATTGGGCAGGTCCCCCAGCAAAAGGGAACGCGATGAGCTGGTCCACCACGCCTTTGCCACCCTGCGCGGCCTCGTATGAGGTTTCAGTATCCTCGTAGGTAATTATGGATACTTCGAATTCGCTTGCCCAGGCCACCCGCGATGCCTGCTTTATTCAGTCGGGCCTTGATGCCGCCTTCCGGGCCCGCTTGGGCGATACCACCGACGTGGAATTTAATTTCCTCACCCCCTCAATGGATTCCGAGGGGCGCCTTAACCACAATCAGCCCGTGGAAATCCGCTGCAGCTCTCCCTCCGGTGTCAAAGACTTCCGGGGCACACGCATCGCCGTCATCGATCGCGCCGATTCGCCTACCTGGCAGTGGGCGATGCAGGCGGAGGCCGACCTGCCGCAGGGCGGGGATGACCCGGCGAAGTTCATCCCCCTCGCTCGCCTCTTGGCCGGCAATGCCCCGGTACTGCGGGCACAACAAGAAGATCATGAGGCGATTATTGCTGTGGATTTTCACCCTCGCCTCGACTTTCCCACCAGCGTTGCAGCAGGCATTCGCCGCAGCGCGCCGGACATTGATGAGCAACGCGCGGTGCACGAACTCGCCCACCACTTAGGCATCACGGCCGCAGAGGTCGGCGCGGAATCTGCCGCGGACTCCACTGCGGAGTCCGTCGAGCATTATTCCGATGGAACGACGCTGCATTTTTCTAGCGCAGTGGGCTCGCCGCAGATCACCGCCATCGAGCCGGGCATGAAGGATACCCGCATCATCGAGGATGCCTTTTATTACGGCATGGAGCACCAGATGTACTTTCAGGGCAATTTCCCCGAGGCCACGGTGCACGTCAATGCGGACGTGGCCACGGCGGAGATCCGCTATTCTGGTGGGAAGGCCGAGGCCACGGCGGTACTCATCGCCACCATTTCGGAAGAGCGATTCCTGTGGGCGTGGGCCGATCCTGAGGTCAAGGACACCGCAGCCGCGCAGGCTGCCGCGAACCCGTACCGCTTCGGCATCGATCACCAGGTGCCGGCACTAATCCGGCCCGCGCTACCGCTGGACTACGCGCGCGCCCGGCAGATACCCCAGCTAGCCCTGCCCATCCTGGGCATGTGGACTTTGGTGGGCACCACGCTTGCCGATGGCCGCGTCGGCCTCGTCCTCCTCGATTCCGAAGCGCTGCATTTGCCGCAGCCCACATCCGCGGCCACGGAGGCAACGCTGGCGGCTACCCCACCCCGAGAGATCAATGAGGCGCGGGCCCGAGCAGCCTACGCCTCCTTCCGCGGGATTAATCTTTAGCTAATACATCGCGGATGACGTCTACATCCACATCCGCGACGCTTGCCGGTTTGAATGCCGCGTCATTGGATTTATCCACCAATACCGCGCGCACGCCATCGGAAAAGTCATCGCGGCGATACATATAAGCACCCAGCTTCTTTTCCAGCTCAAGGGCATCGCGAATGCTCGAGCATTTCGCCTCTGCTCGGTAGAGCTCCAGCGCGGCCACGATGGAGGTCGGGCAGGCCTGCGCGGTAAGCTTTTCTACCAGCTCCTTCAGTTCTGGGTACTCCTCTGCGGCAGCGATGATGTCCTGCCAGGAACCGTGGCGGAAGCTAGCCTCGATCCCCTCGATGAGCTCCGCAAGCGGGGCCTCATCTTCTGGCTGCACGGAGTGCTGTTCCAGCGCGGCGTCAATGCCTTTGTCAATGACGTCGCTGGCAAAGGCATCGCCGTCTTTTACGTAGTCAGTGGCCAGCCCGCTCCACACGAGGTCGGCGGCGTACATGCGGTAGCCGGTAATACCCCAGAACTTCGCGAGCTCTGGCGAGGCCTTACCGCGCGTGCCTACGGCGTTTTGGGAGGCATACGCCATGCCCACATCCGTGACGTAACCAATATTCATCTCCGGCATGGAGGCGAAAGTCTTATCCGTGACCACGCAGTGCGAGCCGTGCGCGGAGACACCAAGACCGCCGCCCATAGCGATGCCATCCACCAGCGCGATGACCGGCTTGGGGTATTCCGCGATATCCCCGTTGAGGGTGTATTCCGAGGCAAAGAAGTCATCCACTTCGCCGTATTTGCCGTCCACGATGCCGTCGCGGGCCAAGCGGACATCGCCGCCGGCGCAATAAGCCTTGGGGTTGGTAGAGGTCAAAAGGACCTGCTCTACCTCGTCATCATCGCGCCACTTATCCAAAGCGGCGGCAATGAGATCGATCATTTCTGGGCTCAGGGAGTTGAGAGCCTTTGGGCGGTTGAGCTCAATGACTCCGGTATGGTTGCGGATTGAGGACACGATAGGTGCATCATTAGTCATATCCCCTATTGTGACACACAACTCATATACCTAGCTACTGTTTGCGACTTCACAGATAGGTCTTAATTTTGCTTCCACAGCTTATCGCCCTAGACATGGACGGCACCCTGCTCGATGGAAATGGCGACTTGCCGCCAGGATTCGCGGAGACTAGCCAGCGCGCAACCGAGCTTGGCGTCACCCTCGTTCCGGCATCGGGGCGCCAGCTCGCCACCCTGCAAGAGATGTTTCCTCATGAAGAGACCTTTATTGCGGAAAATGGCTCCGTGGTTGTGCACAATAACGAGCTGCTGAGCACTACGCCCCTGCCGTCATCGGCCGTCCACGCTGCGGTGAGAGCGCTCGACGCGGTAGCCCAACCCCACACCGTGGTGCTGTGCACGCCGGCAACGGCGTTTGTGGAAACGGGCATCGACGAGCAAGCCTCCGCCGAAATTTCCAAGTACTATAAATCCATCACCTGGGTGGATAACCTGCACGATCTGCTCGATGAGGACATTATCAAAATCGCGGCCTTCTGCGCCGATGGCAGCGAGAAACACCTCCACGATCCGCTGCGCGAGGCCGTGCCCGAGCACAATATTGCGGTATCTGGGGCAGTGTGGCTCGATGTGATGGCGGCCGGGGTCAATAAGGGGGTGGCGCTAGAAACCATGGCATCGCTGCTGGGTATCCCCCAATCTCGCACCGCGGCGTTTGGGGATTTCCTCAATGATTTCGAACTCCTCCAAGCCGCTGGCACCGCCATTGCCATGGACAATGCGCATCCTAAGCTCAAAGCCATTGCCGATACAATCGCCCCGCCCAATACCGAGTATGGGGTGCTGACAGTGCTGAATCAGCTTTTTGCCAGCCAATAGGATTAGACTCTTTTCTTTCACCATCTATCCGTTAAATATTGCCAATTTCCCGCGCCACGCCGTGCTCTCTACTTTGGGTAATGGCGCTGCTCGCGGTCTAAAATTGGCCGATTAGTACATTTTCGTAGTGCAATGGGAGTTCATGTGAATCGTTTTCTGCGCTCGCTGCTGGGGAAGAAAGATTCCGAGCGTAATGAGGCCACGCCGCCTTCGACGCGGCAAAAGGATGGGCCTACAGGTGATTCCTCCACTGAGGCTTCTACGCCTAAATCCACCGCACCCGCCGAACCGAATGCGGAAAGCCACACTGATAAAGGCGCGCGGAAGCAACAACAGGCTCCCCGCTCGAGTGGGCAAAACAGCAAGTCAACACCACAGGACAAAGGCAAGCAGGACAGTAAGAAAGCTGCACAAACAAAGCCTACGGACATCAACCGTGGTCTCGCGCGCCAGTCGCGCCAGATAGGTACGCCCACGCCGCAACAAAAGCAGGCAACTCGCACCCAAAATGCGAAGGCTGCCAAATCCGCTCCAACTAAGGGCACTACCCAAAACAAGCAAAACGGTTCCGCCCAGAAAAAGGCCGAAGCGAAAAAGCGCCAACCGATAAAGCCAGCCACGCCCAAAGGATCTAAGAAACCGCAGCAACCCGCGGCCGAGACGAAGGAATTCCCGGCGAGCCCCGGCGGTACGTCTAGCAGTCCTAGTACTTCCCGCCCTAAAAACTCCGCTGGCGCATCCCAGTCTTCCGGTACTACTCGGTCCTCCGACGGCGCTCGTCCTTCGGGTACGGCCAAGCCTTCTGGCCCTGCAAAGCCCGCCGATGATTCGGCGAACGCCGCACAAGGAACCCCTGAATTTCCCACCCAGCAGTCTTGGCCCGCCCAAAAGCCCAAACAACACACGCCTGAGCAAGCTAAGCCAAAACAGCACAAGCCTGAACAGCGCGCATCTAGTCACAAGCGACCAGAGCAGCGCCAAACCGCACAAGAATCCGCCGCGGCACAGGGCCCCGCCTCCGTCCAGGAGCCTGCCTCTATCCAGGGGTCCGCCTCTGCGCAAGAACTAAAGCCTGGGAACCCAAGCGGAGAGAAGACCGCGCCCACGAAGGCCTTTCAGGCTAAGCGCCCTGCCGAAGAGAACGCGCGGGAACAACAACCTGCAGCCAATCACTCTGCGGAGCAGTCGTCTGCGCAAGGCAAGCAGGGCGCCAATAAATCGAAATACCCCTTGCAGAATCAACAAAACGACTCTGAAGTACTTGCAATACCGCCAGAGGATAAAAACGTGCGCAAGAAGCGGCACGCGCGGCTACGCCAAGTCAAGGGCCTCGATGGCCTGCGCGGCCTAGCCGTTCTCGCCGTTGTCTTTTACCACTTTTTCGACGACGCCCTACCCGGCGGTTACTTGGGCGTGGACATGTTCTTCGTCCTCTCCGGATTTCTTATTACGTCACTCCTCGTGCGCGAATACCGCACGTCCGGGACGATTAGCCTGAAAGACTTTTGGGTCCGACGCTTTAGGCGCATCCTGCCGGCCGCCGTCGCCGTGCTCGTTTTCTGTACGGCAATCGTTGCGTGGGTTGGCGGCGATTTGGCCGTCGGCCTGCGTCAGCAATTCTTCGGCACCCTGTTCTTTGTCAATAACTGGACGCAGATTGCGACCTCGCAATCCTATTTCGCCGATAACGAGATCCAGGTATTCGCCCACTACTGGTCACTCGCCGTAGAAGAGCAGTTCTACCTCATCTGGCCACTGCTCATGCTGGGTATTTTCCGCATCTCGTCACGCCAGCCGCGCCGCCTTCCGGTCGTCGTCGCCAGCGTGCTGGGGCTTGCCTCCTTCGCAGCCATGTGGTTTATCTTTACGCCAGGTGAAGACCCCACCCGCGTGTACTACGGCACGGATACCCACGCATTCGGCCTGTTGACCGGCGCTGTCCTCTCCTTGTTGGTGACCTCTACGAAGTCCGATCCCAACGCGGATTCTTGGGCCACCTCCGGCAAGGTAGAAACCCGCGCCGCCGGCATCATTGGCTTCTTGGCGCTCATCGGCTATGTCGCGCAGCTATTCCTCATGCCTGACGATGCCGAATTTACCTACCGCGGCGGGCTCTTTATCACCAGCATCCTTGGTGCCCTCATGGTGTGGGGTGTCATCCACGAGTACGGCCCGATGACGCCGCTGTTTAGGACGAAGGTCAGTCGGTGGTTGGGTCAGCGTTCCTTCTCGCTGTACCTGTGGCACTGGCCAGTCATCATGATTTTGGAGGCGCTATTCCACGGCAATCAGAATTCTGAGAATACTTGGATTCTGGGTCTTGTCGCCGTCCCCATCTCCCTGATCCTCTCGGAGATCTCTTATCAGTTCATCGAGAATCCTTTCCGCCGCGGCGGATACAAGAAGACGTGGAAGAACTACTGGGCCTCGCGCCCGAGCTTCAGCGAACTCAAGGATGGTTTTGGCAAGGCCATGTGGCCTGTCGTCCCGTTCTTGGTTGTCGCCTCTCTGGTGGGCGTTGTGTACGGCGTAGTTAATTCCAGCGACAAGACCGAATTGGAGCAGCAGCTCGACCAGCTCCAGCAGCAAAACGAAAGCAATAACCCACCTCCACCGGAGGCATCCGCTCCGTCAACAACATCGACTGAAGACGATAAAGACGAAGCAAAGGATGACGCCAAGACCCGCCCCATCCCGAAGGGGACAGATATTACCGCGATCGGTGATTCGGTGATGCTGGCGGCTAGCGATGCCCTCAGCCAACGTTTCCCTGGCATTTATATCGATGCCCAGGAATCCCGCCACTACACAGTGGGTATCCAAATCCTTCAACAAATGAAGGACGCCGGCACGTTGCGCGATACCGTATTCTTGGGCTTCGGCACCAACGGCGCCGCCCAGCCAAATCAAATCAGCCAGGCCATGGACATCATCGGCAAGGACCATACCGTGGTAATGGTTGTTCCCTACGGTGATCGCGAGTGGATGGCGCAGTCCCAGCAGGACGTCATCGACGCCGCCAAGGAATACGACAATGCTTATATTGCCGACTGGTGTGGCTATGCCGAAAATAATCCGGACATGCTCTACTCCGATGGCGTGCACCCGCTTCCCGAAGGCGCCACCGGCTATTCCGACGCCTTCTATGACGCTTTGAAGCAATATTCCAAATACGACAAGAGCGTATCCTCACAATGCCAGGCTTAACGGAGAGCGCGGCCGGAGGTAGCTAGCACATCTGGGTCGGCCTCCTACCTCAGCCTCACCCTCGCCCGCCCTTCGCGCTCGCGGGCGGTTCATTCTCACGGGCGGGTTCCCGCCCCGTGAGCGCGAAGGGCGGGGTTTTATGTTCTGGCTCGTAGATGAACGCATAACTAAAGCCCGCACTCATGTCTGAACTGGCCCCCGAAAGTTGGACTGGTTTAATTCTAGGTGATGAGGGGTTCAAGGGTCTGATTCCGATATTGCAT
>NZ_JBEHGF010000040.1:0-12654 GCF_040225725.1 Corynebacterium sp. KPL4015
AAGGAACGCAGACAAACATAACCTGCCCCTGCACAGGGGCAGAGTTACGAATCCTGGGCTCCTTCAAGCGGAACTGCAAACAACGTAATGGGCAGGATCTATCAAGATAAATGGTGATATAACTTTGTACGGCGTGTCAGCCTTCCCAAAGCCTCAAGTTCAACTTAAACTTAAGCGCACAATAGACAGCTCACGCCGCAGGTAGCAGTCCGGAGGAGGGGAACCTTCGGAATGCGGCCGCGGTAAATTTTCAAGGACGTTTACCTATGCGCAAAAACACTTCCCCGGGCAAGGCCCGCAAGGGGCTCGCGGTAGCAGCCATGCCGACCGCCATTGCCGTTGGACTTGCCCTGCTGCCCAATGCCACCGCCCAAAGCTCTCTCGGTGACATGAGCTCTTCTCAGTCAGGCAACGGCAGCAGTCTGTCTGATCACTTTGCGCCCAAGGATCCGCCGGCCCGTACTCCAGTGGAGACCGAATATCCACAGGTGGAGGGCCTGCCGGATGGCGTAAAGATCAACCGTGTGGAGTACCTGTCCAACCGTCACCTGATGGTTTATATCCAGTCCGCAGCCATGCCGGATCACGAGCAGAAGGTGCAGATCCAGCTCGCGCGCGACTGGTATTCGCAGCCGGAGAAGAAGTTCCCAGAGGTATGGGCTCTTGATGGCCTGCGCGCCCGCGATGACGAGTCCGGCTGGACCATTGAGACCAATATCCTCAACCAGTACGCGGACCGCAACGTCAACCTCATTATGCCAGTGGGCGGCGAATCCTCCTTCTACTCCGACTGGCAGCAGCCGGATGCAGGCAAGAACTACAAGTGGGAGACCTTCCTGACCAAGGAATTGGTTCCCATCTTGGATAAGGAATACCGCTCCAACCAGAAGCGTGCGGTCACTGGGCTGTCCATGGGTGGTACCGCGGCGATCAACTTGGCGGAGCGCAACCCCCACCTGTTCGGTTTCGTGGGTTCGTTCTCTGGCTACCTGGATACGACCACCCGCGGCATGCCGCAGGCCATCATGGCCGCGCAGCGCGATGCCGGTGGATTCGATTCCCACAAGATGTGGGGCGAGCCGGGCTCGCAGGACTGGATCGACCACGATCCGAAGCTGGGCATCGAAAACCTCAAGGACATGCAGGTCTATGTCTCTGCCGGTAACGGCAAGGATGACTTTGGCAATGCCACCTCCGTGGCCAAGGGTCAGGCCAGCTTGGCCGGCATGGGGCTCGAGGTCATCTCCCGCATGTCCACCCAGACCTTCGTGGATTACGCGAAGCGCGCCAATGTGGAACCTGTGGTGAAATTCCGCCCCTCCGGCGTGCACAGCTGGGAATTCTGGCAATTTGAGATGCAGAATGCATGGCCGTACATTGCGGATGCCCTCAATATTGACAAGGCCGACCGCGGTGCGAACTGTCAGACCGAAGGCGAGATCGCCAAGGCCACCAAGGAAGGCCGCATCGGTTCCTGCCTGAATAACGAATATGACGTTGCTGATAAGGGCAAGGCACAAGACTTCGAAACTGGTACGGCGTACTGGTCCCCGGAGACCGGTGCGCATGCCCTGTACGGCCGCATTGGCGCCCGCTATGCGGAAATCGGTGGCCCTACCTCTTGGTTGGGCTTCCCGAAGTCCGATGAACTTAAGACGCCAGATGGCAAGGGACGCTACGTGCACTTCGAAAACGGTTCCATTTACTGGAGCCCAGAGACCGGCGCCTGGGAAATCACCGGCGACATGTTTAAGAAGTGGGGCGAGAAGGGCTATGAAGGCGGCGATCTGAAGTACCCGACCGGCCCGGTCAAGAAGGTGGGCGAAGGCTTTACCCAGGAATTCCAAAACGGCGTTTTGACCCGCAACCCGGACGGCAAGAACCAGGTGTCCTTTGGTGCCATTGGCAAAAAGTACAAGGATATGGGCGGTGTCGAATCCCCACTGGGCTTCCCCACGGACGGTGAGAAGAAGGTCAAGGATGGCAATGGCTTCTTCCAGGAATTTGAGCATGGCTCCATCTACTGGTCCCCAGAATCCGGTGCGCACTACATCTTGAAGGGTGCCATCATGGATGAATGGGGTAAGAAGGGCTGGGAACACGGCGAATTTGGCTGGCCCACCTCTGATTACTCCGAAATCGCAGCTGGTGGATTGAAGCAGGAGTTCCAGCACGGAACGATCAGTGAAGTCATGGGCCGCGTACAGGCTGAAAAGAAATAAGCATGCGTAAATTAGCCATCGTAGGAGCGGTCTTATGCCTCGGCTTGGCAGGGTGTGACTCTGCCACCGTGGATAGTGACTCCGGCAATGACACTTCGGTGGCGCCGCTGTCGCGTGAAAAGACCTCCGAAGAATCGACCACGAGCAGCAGCGAGTCTGCATCTAGCAGCGCTTCCTCCTCGGAGGAGCCCTCCGAGTCCAAGCACGATTCCAAGGGCTCCGCTGAGCCGCGGAACGGGTCTGGTTCCGCGAACTCCCCGGAGGACCGTGGTGCCCGCGAGATCTCTGAAATCCCGTCCGCGCAGCTGCCCAAGGAAGAGGCTGCGTATCTGGATTCGTTAAAGGATGCTGGCGTGAACGTCGATGGGGTAGAAGATCAGCTCCTCGGTGCAGGCCAGGGCGCTTGCGGCGATGATGAAATCACTATTCCCGCAGTGGCCGGGCAACTGATTGAGCAGCAACGCTCTGATAAGGACTTTGACGAGCTCACCAAGCTGCTTCAGAACAACGCACGTTCAGCCCTTTGCTAGCTTCCTTTGAGGTTTTCCGGGTACAACTAGTTCATGCGAAAAATCATTACCGTTGTTGCCGTCCTTGCCCTCCTCGTCGTCATCGGCGTGGGGGCGGTGCACTACCTCACGACCTCGGACTCGGCGGGGCCTAGCGCCCCCAAGGAGTCAGAGTCTGCAGCACCACCGGAGCAATCCCAGCCGGATTGGTGCCCGGCCGTGGAGTTTATTTCCGCGCCAGGTACCTGGGAATCCGCGGCCGACGATGATCCCCTCAACCCTTCTGCTAATCCACGCTCGTTCATGCTGTCTATTACGCAGCCGTTGCAGGAGGCTTACGGGGATAATGTAAAGGTGTGGACCCTTCCTTATACTGCGCAATTTAAAAATATCAATGCGCAGGAGGAAATGAGCTACACCGATTCCCGTGATGAGGGCACCGCGAAGATGAATGAGGAGCTGCGCGGCATGCACGATAGCTGCCCACAGACCAAGTTCATTTTGAGCGGTTTTTCCCAAGGCGCGGTCATTGCCGGCGATGTGGCCGATGACATCGGTGGTGGCGAAGGCGTAATCCCCGCAGAAAATATCGCGGGTGTGGCGTTGATTGCAGATGGACGGCGTGAAAACGGCGTGGGCCAAAACCCGGGCCACGAGCTGGGTGGAATCGGCGCCGAGATTGCCTTGGAACCCGTCTCTGGCCTCGTTCAGCCCATCGTGCCTGGAGCGACTATGCGCGGAGCGCGTCCGCACGGCTTTGGAGAGCTTGCGGATAGGACCTTCCAGATCTGTGCTCCCAATGACACCGTGTGTGATGCGCCCACCGGCGTGGGCAATGGTTTGGAACGCGCCAGGGATTTAATCGGGGCCAATGGAGTACACGCGCAGTACGCCGATAACGGCGGCGTGATTGAGGGGACTACTGCGAACCAGTGGGTTGTGGACTGGGCCCACCGTGTCATTGATGCCGTGTAACATGAGGCGCTACAGCATTGATATTTTTTAAGACAAAACCATTTACCAAAGGAGAATCGATGGATATACAGCAACTCATGGGGAAGTTCTTTGACGCCGAGGGCAATATCGCCCTTCCGACAGAGCTCACCTTGGCGGGCCTGGCCGAGACCCTCTACCAGGCAGACGCGGATACCTCGCAGGTAGTAATGCGACAGTGGCTCTACGGTGAGGAAGACACCGCCCGTAAGCTCAGCCGCCAGGAGATCAATACCCGGATCAAAGTGGTGGCAGCGCGCCTGCAACAGGTAACAGAACCCGGCACCCGCGTGGCCATCCTGGCGGGCAACTCCCCCGAGTACCTCTTCGGTTTCTTGGGCGCGATGTACGCGGGAATGACCCCGATTCCGCTCTATGATCCGAATGAGCCCGGGCACGCGGATCACCTCAAGGCGGTTTTTGCTGACTGTGAGCCCACTGTTGTGTTGACCAACCGCGTATCGGCCGCGGCGGTGCGCACCTATTTCTCCACCGAGCGCGAGCGCCCGCGCGTCATCTCCATCAATGCGCTGCCTGATTCCTTGGCGGCGTCATGGAAGCCGGTTGCTGGCGAGGGCGTGGAGTCCACCGCCTTCTTGCAGTACACCTCTGGCTCAACGCGCACCCCTGCCGGCGTGGAGCTGAGCAACCGCGCGATTTTGGTGAATGTGCTCCAAATTTTCCGGGCTGTGAACCTGCAGTTCCCGCCACGCGTGGTGTCATGGCTGCCGATGCACCACGATATGGGCATCATCTTGGCGCTATTCACCACTATTCTGGGCATCGAATTGGACATGATGACCCCGCGCGACTTCATTCAGCATCCCAACCGGTGGGTTGAGCGCATCAGCCGCCAGCCGGGTGAAGAGAAGAATACCTATACCGCCGTGCCCAATTTCGCCTTGGAATTGGCCGCGCGCTACGGCAAGGACGCGGATTTCTCCAACGTTGATGGAATCCTCATTGGTTCTGAACCGGTGACGGAACCAGCGGTGCAGAAATTCCTAGATACCTTCAGCGTCGAGCGTTCCGTGCTGCGTCCCTCCTATGGTTTGGCGGAAGCAACCCTCATCGTCGCTACCGCACAGGATAAAAAGCGCCCCGTCATTTCCCATTTCAACCGCGAAAAATTGGCGGACGGGCACGCTGTTATTGAGGAAAAGTCAGCTGCAACGGTTGCCTTCGCCTCGAATGGCCAAGGCGTTTCGTTCCAGCACCTTGCCATCGTGGATCCTGAAACCAAGGCCGAGGTCCCAGAGGGCACCATCGGTGAAATCTGGGTGCATGGACAAAATATGGCAACGGGCTATCTCAACCGCCCAGAAGAAACCGCGGCTACCTTCCGCAATACCCTGGGTGAGCGCATCCAGGATGGCCTGCCAGAGGATGACTGGTGGATGGCCACTGGCGATCTCGCCACCATCATCGAGGGCGAGCTATATATCACCGGACGGCTTAAGGATCTCATTGTCATCGCCGGGCGCAATCACTACCCGCAGGATATTGAAGGCACCGTGCAGGACGCATCCGCGCACGTGCGCCCAGATTCCATCGCTGCGTTTGCCGTGGAGGGCGAAAACTCAGAATCCTTGGTGCTCTTGGTGGAGCGCGCCGATGACGCGGATCCGTCCGGCGACGCCGCCGCCAGCGACGCAATTCGCACGGCCGTGACAAAGAATCACGGCATTACCCCGAGCGATATCGTGTGGAAGGCGCAAGGGGAAATTAAGCGCACCTCCTCGCATAAGATTGCCCGCCGCGTGGCGAAAAAGGACTACCAAGCCTAAAGCCGGATTCGGACGTTAAGTTAACAAGGTGACAAAATAGAGCGATATAGGTATTTGTCGTTCTATTAACCCCACTAGGAAAGACGGTTTATGACCATCGAGCAACTTCGTGCATGGCTGCGTGACTGGGTATCCCAGGCCACGGGCGTAGCGGCCACAGAGATTTTAGATTCCACCCCACTGGAAAACTATGGTCTTTCTTCTCGGGATGCCGTAGTGCTGTCGGGCGAATTAGAAAATCTTTTAGGCACGCGGCTCGATGCGACGGTGGCGTATGAGTACCCCACGATTGAGCTTCTAGCCAATCGCTTGCTTAATGAGCCCGCGGGGCGGCACGACGATGCACCGCGCGTGCAGCGCACAGCTCGCGCCGCGCAGGGTTCTGATATTGCAGTGATCGGCTTGTCCGGACGTTTCCCAGGCGCTAAAGATGTGCCGGAATTTTGGACCATGCTCGCTGAATCGCGCGCGGGCACGGGGCCGCTGCCGGTGGGGCGGTGGTCTGAGTACAGCGCCGATCCCGTATTGAGTGAGAAGATCGCGCAGCACAATACCGATGGCGGTTATATCGATGATGTTGCCTCCTTTGATGCGGAGTTCTTCGGCCTATCGCCGCTAGAGGCCGCGAATATGGATCCGCAGCAGCGCATCCTGCTCGAGTTGGTATGGCACGCGTTGGAGAACGCGGGCCTTCCCGCCAATGAGCTGCGCGGCACGCACACGGGCGTGTACATGGGCTCGACCAATAATGATTACGGCATGCTGATTACCGCCGATCCCACGGAGATGCATCCTTATGCGCTCACGGGTAGTTCCTCGGCAATCGTTGCCAACCGCATTTCTTATGCCCTGGATTTCCGCGGCCCGTCCATCAATGTGGATACGGCCTGCTCGTCTTCCTTGGTTGCGGTCGATCATGCAATCAAGGATCTGCGCACCGGCGCCGCCGATGTAGCGCTGGCGGGTGGCGTGAATATCTTGGCTGCCCCGCACGCCTCCACCGCCTTTTCGGAATTGGGCGTTACTTCTCCTACCAGCGCCATTCATGCTTTTTCTGATGACGCCGATGGCATCGTGCGTGCCGATGCCGCCGGTGTTCTGGTGCTCAAGCGCCTGGAGGATGCGGAGGCCGATGGCGATGAAATCCTAGCCGTTCTTAAGGGCTCTGCCGTCAATTCCGATGGTCACTCGAATGGCCTGACCGCACCTAATCCAGAAGCGCAAGAAGACGTGTTGCGCCGTGCCTACGCGGACGCGGGCGTAGCACCCGAGGATGTGGATTATGTGGAGGCCCACGGAACGGGCACCATCTTGGGAGATCCCATCGAGGCTAGCGCGCTCGGTCGCGTGCTGGGTACTGGGCGTGGGATGGAATCGCCCGTCCTCTTGGGCTCTGCCAAGACCAATATCGGCCACTCTGAATCCGCTGCGGGTGTCGTGGGCCTCATCAAGGTCATCGAGGCCATGCGGCACGATATTATCCCGGCGAATATCAATTACTCCGGGCCCAATCGCTATATCGATTTCGTGGGCGAGCGCCTCGAGGTCGTTGAAGACCCGCGCGAGTGGCCGGAATACTCCGGGAAAAAGGTGGCCGGCGTATCGGGCTTTGGCTTTGGCGGCACGAATGCCCACGTCGTCTTGACGGATTACCAGGGCACCCCGCGCACCAGTGATCCGCAGTTGTCCACCGGAACGGTGGCGTTGCCGGTCTCTGGCCTCTTGCCGTCTCGCCGCGCGCGTGCGGCGGGCCTGCTCGCGGATTTCTTAGAGGCAGAGCAGCCAGACTTGGCAGATGTAGCGCGCACGGTCGCGCGCCGCAACCACTCGCGCTCGCGCGCCGTCGTCATGGCTAGCTCGACTGAAGAGGCCATTAAGCGCCTACGCCAGGTGGCTGAGGGCAAGGTGTCTGTTGGCATTGCGGCCGCGGATTCCCCGCAGGTGCAGGGGCCGGTCTTCGTATATTCAGGCTTTGGTTCCCAACACCGCAAGATGGCGAAGGACATGATCGCCCTCTCACCGCTGTTTAGTACGCGGCTGAAAGAACTCGATGCCATCGTGGATTTCGAGTCAGGCTGGTCCATCCTGGGCATCGTTGAAGACGATTCCCAAACTTATGACACGGAAACGGCGCAGGTTGCCATCACCGCCATCCAGATCGCGCTGACGGACCTACTGGCCTCCTTCGGCGTGCGTCCGGCGGGCGTTATGGGCATGTCCATGGGTGAAATCGCCGCGGCCTATGCCGCAGGTGGAATTTCCGCGCGGGATGCGATGATTATTGCCTGCCACCGCGCGCGCTTGATGGGCGAGGGAGAGGCATCGCTAAGCGATGCCGAGCAAGGAGCCATGGCCGTCGTCGAGCTATCCGCCGAAGACATTGCCGCCCTCGATGCATCCATCGAGCCAGCCGTCTATACCGGCCCCGGCATGACCACCGTGGGTGGTCCGCGCCAGGCGGTACTGGAGTTGGTGGAAAAACTCGACGATGAAGGGAAATTCGCCCGCGCCCTCAACGTGAAGGCCGCGGGGCATACCTCTGCCGTCGATCCGATTTTGGGCGAACTCGAAGCAGCCATCGCCGGCATGGAGGCCCGCCCGCTGCATACGACGCTCTTTTCCTCCGTGGATAAGGGCGAGGTCTACCGCCCCGGCACCACCGTCCACGATGAGGATTACTGGCTGCGCATGACCCGCTACCCGGTGTACCTGCAGGACGCTACGGAACAAGCATTTGCCGCAGGGCACACTCAGCTGGTGGAGATTTCGCCGAACCCAGTGGCGCTCATGGGGCTTATGTCTACGGCGTTTGCCGTGGGCAAGGCCGATGCGCAATTGCTGTATAGCTTAAAGCGCAAGGTGGACCCTACCGAGTCTTTGTTGGATTTGTTGAGCAAGCTCTACGTGACGGGAACCCCGGTGAATTTCGCCGCCGTAGTGGGCTCGGGCTCGCAGGCAGAAGCGCCGTACACGCAGTTCAACCGCCAGCGTTTTTGGACCAATGCGCGGCCTTCGGCCGGGGTCTCCGGCCTGCCCGGTAACCGCGTGAACTTGCCGGAGGGCAAGGTAGCCTTTTCCACCAACGCGGATCAGGCCCCGTCCACGCTGGCCATCGTGGAGGCTGCCGCAGAAGCGGTACAGCCTGGGGCACACATCGTGGCCGCGGAGGAACACCGCGATCTCCCGCCGTACGGGGAAATTACTACCGTCGTCACCACGTCCATTGGTGGAATGTCCATTGCCGTCTATAGCGTGCAGGACACGCGCACTGAGCTCTTGGCGGAAGGTTTTGCCTCCGGCCTGGATTTGGGCGCGGGCGCGATCCCTGGGGTGGCGGCGGTGCCAGAGGGCAACGCCGGCACGGAGACGGCTGCCGAGGAGGAGGATGTGGATGCCGTGCGCTGGGATCCACGGCAAGAGACCGTCGAGGACCGCCTGGCGCTTATCGTGTCCGAATCCATGGGCTATGACGTCTCGGATCTCCCGCGCGAGCTGCCGCTGATTGACCTGGGCCTCGATTCCTTGATGGGCATGCGCATTAAAAACCGCGTGGAAAATGACTTCCAGATTCCACCGCTGCAGGTGCAGGCGCTTCGCGATGCCTCCTTGGCAGACGTCATCACCATGGTTGAGGAGGCCGTTGCTGGCGGTCGCTTAGATAACAGTGACGCTAGCGCCGACGCTGCACCGGCGGCTACAGAGTCCGCGCCCGCAGCAGACGAGACTGCGGAGGCCTCAGAGCAGGGCGTGGGCATTGCCCCGCGCGATGCCTCTGAACGCATGGTCTTCGGCACGTGGGCAAGCATTACCGGCAAGGCCCCGGCGGGCGTGACCTCGCCGCTTCCGGAAATCTCCGAGGAAGTGGCAGCACAGATTGCCGAGCGTTTGCGCGAGCGCGCCCACATCGATGTCACCGCGCAGCAGGTCCTCGACGCCGAAGCACTGGAAACCTTGTCTGACCTGGTCCGTGAGGGCCTCGAGACCGAGGTGGAAGGCAATATCCGCGTCCTGCGTGAGGCCGATGGGCCCGCCGTGTTCATGTTCCACCCGGCCGGTGGAACCACGGTTGTCTACCAACCGCTGACTCGCAGGCTGCCAGCGGATGTCGCCGTCTACGGCGTGGAAAGGATTGAGGGCTCCTTAGAAGAGCGAGCCGCCGCTTATATCGAGGACATCGTTCGCTATGCGCGCGGCCGCAAGGTCGTCCTCGGCGGTTGGTCCTTTGGCGGCGCTTTGGCCTACGAGGTGGCCTACCAGCTGGCAGAGCGCAGCAAGCGTGGGGAGGAGAGCGCAGAGGTCGCCTTCATTTCCTTGCTCGATACCACGCAGCCGTCCCACCCGGCACCGGATACGCTGGAGGAAACCCGTGCCCGGTGGGAGCGTTACGCCGCCTTTGCCAAGAAGACCTACGGCCTGGACTTTGAGCCGCCGTACGAGATGCTGGACACCATGGGCGAGGACGCTCTGATGACCATGCTGGCGGAATTCTTGGCCACGACGGATGCCTCCGAACACGGCCTTTCCGCCGGCGTCTTGGAGCACCAGCGCGCGTCCTTTGTGGATAACCAGATTTTGGCCAAGATCGATTTCCACCGCTGGGCCGATGTCAGCGTTCCCGTGCTGCTTTTCCGCTCCGAGCGGATGCATGACGGTGCGATCGAGCTAGAGCCGCGCTACGCTGAGGTTGATCCGGATGGCGGCTGGGGCGTTATCGTTAAGGATCTAGATATTGTGCAGCTGCCCGGTGATCACTTGGCAGTGCCGGACGAGCCAGCCATTGGCACCGTGGGCAAGCATATGAACGATTGGATCGAGGAGAAGATACGTGGCGGCCAAGCAAACAACCGCTGAGAAACTCGCTGACTTGCGCAAGCGCCTAGATGAGGCGCAAGATCCAGGCAGTGAGCGTTCCCGCACACGCCGCGACGAGGCAGGCCGTACCACTCCTCGCCAGCGCATCAACGAGCTCTTGGATGAAGGTTCCTTTGTCGAAACTGGTTCCTTGGGCAAGACTCCGGGTGACCCGGAGGCCATCTATTCCGATGGCGTGGTCACAGGCTATGGCCGCGTATCCGGCCGGCCCGTATGCATCTATGCTCACGATAAGACGGTCTACGGCGGTTCCGTGGGTGTCACCTTTGGCAAGAAGGTCACCGAGATCATGGATATGGCCATCAAGATTGGCTGCCCGGTCATCGGCATCCAAGATTCCGGTGGCGCTCGCATCCAAGATGCGGTGACCTCGCTGGCCATGTACTCCGAAATTGCCCGCCGCCAGCTGCCGCTATCTGGCCGCAGCCCGCAGATTTCCATCATGATGGGTAAATCCGCCGGCGGTGCGGTCTACGCGCCGGTGACCACAGACTTTGTCATCGCGGTGGATGAGGAAGCGGAAATGTATGTCACCGGTCCCAACGTCATCCGTGAGGTTACCGGTGAAGACGTCACCTCCGCTGAGCTCGGCGGCGCCCGCCAGCAGGAGCTGAACGGCAACGTTTCCGCCGTGGTGGATTCTGAGGAAGACGCCTTTGACATGGTGCGCGATATTTTAGATCACCTGCCGCTGACCTGCTTTGATGAATCGCCGACTTTCCCCGCGCCTTCTGATGCCGAAATCACCGAAGACGAGGATCTAAATTCCTTCATGCCGGATGACACCAATGCCGGTTACGACATGATGGACCTGCTCACCCAGCTTGGCGATGACGATGAGATCATCGAAATCCAGGAAAACTTCGCGCCGAATATGATCACCGCCTTTGGCCGCATCGACGGCAAGACGGTGGGTTTTGTGGCCAATAACCCCATGCACTTGGCCGGGTGCATTGATGCCGATGCCGCCGATAAGGGCGCGCGCTTTATCCGCATCTGCGATGCCTACAATGTTCCGCTCGTCTTCGTAGTCGATACGCCGGGCTACCTGCCGGGTGTGGAACAGGAGAAGGTGGGCCTGATTCACCGCGGTGCGAAGTTCGCCTTCGCGGTCGTGGAAGCGACCGTGCCAAAGGTCTCGCTCATCGTGCGCAAGGCCTACGGCGGCGCCTATGCCGTCATGGGGTCGAAGAACTTGAGCGGCGATATTAACTTGGCGTGGCCTACCGCGCAGATCGCCGTCATGGGTGCTGCCGCCGCCGTGGTCATGATTGCGGGAAAGCAGCTTGAGGCCGCCGAGACCCCAGAGCAGCGCGAGATGACCAAGAAGATGTTCATGGACTTCTACGATGAGACCATGACAGCACCCTACGTGGCAGCGGAACGCGGCTACCTCGATGCCATGATTCAGCCAAATCAATCGCGCATTGCCCTGCGCCAGGCGCTGCGGCAATTGGCCACGAAGTCGGCCCATGACCTGCCCAAAAAACACAATATTGCGCCGATGTAACGCGGTTGCATGCCGTCGCGATACCTAAATAAGAGTTTCGTGACAGTTGAAGGAGAATACCTTGTTTGCTTTGTCCAGCGCATTTGACCTGATCGGTGAAATCATCGGCTACGCTTACTGGGCGTACAACCAGTTCGCAGCTGGCCTGCCCATCAACGTGCCGTTCTAAGTTAAGAACTTTTCACACGGATTTAAGGCTCCGAGGCTTTTTAGCCGCGGAGCCTTTTCATGGCCTGGGTTCACTTGAGTTCAGAGGGTCGTTGCAACACTTTTCCTTAGGAGGGTGTTGTTGTGTCTGGGGTTGTTGGCCCTTTTTATTCGTTGTCTGAATCGGATCGTCGTGGCTTGGTTGCCATGGTTGGCAGTGGGCGTAGCGTTCGTTCTGCGGCTGGTGAGCTTGGCTGTCATTACAGGCATGCTCTGAATTTTTGCCATGCCTACGGATTGCCGGTCGTGCATAAAGCCAAACAAGTTGATCGCCGCGGGAGCCAGGCTTTCCAGCTTGTAGATCTCGTCCAAGGCGGATGTTCGGTACGCCAGGCCGCCAAAAGGTGTGGGATGCATCTTACCGCCGCGTATGCCGTCGCTATGGACGCTGGGTGCCATATCCGGTTAAGTCGGTATGTCCGGAAAGTCTGAGGTTACCCTCGTTTAGTGGACACCCTATTAGTACGGATCTTGTGTTGAGGTTACCCTCGTTTAGTGGACACCCGATTAGTACGGATCTTGTGTCCGTAGGAGAGGATGTTCATTGTGAGTTC
>NZ_JBEHGF010000041.1:0-9906 GCF_040225725.1 Corynebacterium sp. KPL4015
CTGTTCTCAGTACCTGGACATGGTGGTAGATTACCAATCTTGCCAGCTCGACTGGGCTGGATATCAGGTGTCCACCAAACAGGGGTCAGGTCCATCAGGCACACTTTTGCTACTTAACCCGAAGACACATCCGCGTGTAAACCCGAGTAATCCGTATAAAACAACTACGCTAAACCGCTGACTACTGTTTAAATAGTTTGGAGAATCGAAGCAATCGTGACTGCCAACAACTCCTCGGCTTTTGAGCCCCTGCAGCGAATTTTGCTGCCCAAGCGCGGCGAACCCTTTGACGTCCGCATGCTCTACCTCATTGAGGCGGAACAAAACCGCGAGCGCTTGAGCTGGACAAACCGGACCGCCATGACCATCCCGGCCGGCGAAGAAGCCTCTTTTGAGACCTACTTCAACGCCTTTCCGGCCTCCTACTGGCGCCGGTGGTCCCAGCTCGACTCGGTCATTCTGCGCCTTGAAGTTGAGGGCCAGGCCAATATCTCGTTGTACCGTTCCAAGCACGATGGCCAACGCATTTCCGTGGGCAACCACCTCGTGGGCACCGGTGAGCACGAATTCGAGCTCCCGCTCAAGAACTTCGAGGACGGCGGCTGGCTGTGGTTCGATATCACCGCCGAGAAAGAAACCACCCTGGCGCATGCCGCGTGGTGCTCGCCGCACGCACCTGGAGCGCAAATCCTGCCGGATGGCACCGAGGTTGCTCCTTCCGAAAAGCGTGTTGCGGTCGGGATTCCTACCTTCAACCGCCCTACCGACGCGGTGGCAGCGCTACAAGCCCTAGCCGAGGATCCCGTCGTGGACGAGATCATCGACTTCGTCTTGATGCCTGACCAAGGCAATCAACACCCCGCCGATGAACCAGGCTACGACGATGCAGTAGCCCACTTTGGGGAGCGCTTCCGCGAGTTCCGCCAAGGTAACCTGGGTGGTTCGGGCGGATACTCCCGCATCATGTACGAGGCGCTGGAAAACACCGATTCGCCGTTCATTTTGTATATGGATGATGACATCGCCATCGAACCAGATTCGGTACTGCGTGCCGTCCAGGCCGCACGCTACGCCGCCAGGCCCATCATCGTGGGCGGGCAGATGCTCAACCTGCAGGAGCGCTCCCAGCTGCGCACCACCGGTGAGCAGGTCAACCGCTCCGATTTCATGTGGGCCGCCGCCCCGCACGCCGTGTACGACCACGACTTTGCCAAGTACCCACTGCGCGCCATTGGCACGCCAGAAACCCGCCTGGATCCAAAGAAGTACGATTCCCGCGACCTGCACCGCCGCGTGGACGTGGAATATAACGGCTGGTGGATGTGCCTCTTCCCGCGCGTGGTAGCAGAGACCAACGGCCAGCCACTGCCGCTATTTATCAAGTGGGACGATACCGAGTACTCCTTGCGCGCCGCCCGCAATGGCTTCCCCACGGTGACCTGGCCGGGCGCGGCCATCTGGCACATGGCCTGGGCGGATAAGGACGATGCCATTGACTGGCAGGCCTATTTCCACCTGCGCAACCGCTTGATCGTGGCTTCGCTGTACCACGATGGCGCGGTATCCGGCATTACTAAGTCCATCTTTAAGTCCACGCTCAAGCACACCATGTGCATGGAATACTCCACCATGGCCATCCAAATCGAGGCCATGAAGGACTTCCTGGCGGGGCCGGACCACCTCTTCGATATCTTGGATACCTCGTTGCCGCGCATTGCGGAGATCCGCAAGAACTACTCAGATGCGGTCATCATCGAATCCGCAGACCAGCTGCCGGCGCCGACCGGCGCGCCGGGCGTTCCCACCCGCAATGTGGGCGGGCGCTTGGCCAAGGTGAAGAAGCTGCCGTGGGCAGCAAAGGGCCTTAAGCACCTGCTGAGCAAGGAAGATCCGGCGCACCACGCGGCACCGCAGCTGAACCTCACCCCAGAAGAGGCGCGCTGGTTCACCCTGTCCCGCCTGGATTCCGCCACCGTATCCACGGCCGGCGGTACGGGTGTGGCCTTCCGCAAGCGCGACCGCGATTTGGCCAAGGAGCTCATCACCGAAACCCGCAGCCTGTTGAAGGAAATTGAAGAAAACTTCGATGACCTGCGGGCGCACTACCGCGCCGCGTTGCCGGAATTGACCGCGCGGTCTTCCTGGAAGAAGGTTTTTGATGCCCAATAAGCTTTCTATCGCAGAATCCCGCGTCCTAGAGTCCATCCAGAACGCCGCCTTTGACCTGCCGGGAGTACTGCCGACTGCCCGCGGTTTAAGCCACTTGGGCGAGCACGCCCTGGGCTGGATGGGCAGCGCGGCCCTAGGGGCCGGCGTGGACAAGCAGCGCCGTGAAGAGTGGATTCGGATCGGTGCCGCGGCGTTTACCGCGCATGCGGCAAGCGTGGTGCTCAAGCGCATCGTGCGGCGCAAGCGACCCGATTATTCCTACGTCCGCGTTGGGGTCAAGACCCCCTCGCGCCTATCCTTCCCGTCCTCGCATGCCACCTCCACCACCGCCTTCTTGGTGGGCCTTTCCCGCCTGACGGGTTCCAAGGCACCGCTTGTGGGAGTGCCGGTGATGATGGCATCGCGTATGGTGCTCGGGGTGCACTATCCAACTGATACCGTCGCGGGCGCAGCCATTGGCGCTGCCACCGCGCGGGCAATGACGAAGGGAAAGACGCATGAGTGAGGACGGTAACCAGCACTTTCTCCATTCGGAACCGCATACGTCCGGCGTCGATACCGGCCGTAAGCGCAAGCCGCCGAAGAATTTGGCCGATGGCATGGTCAAGGCCCTGCGCCCGAAGCAATGGGTAAAAAACATCCTCGTACTGGCCGCGCCCGCCGCGGCCGGTGCGGAGTCGCTCTTTCACGGGCGCGTGCTTGTCGATGTCCTCTTGGCCTTCATCGTCTTTTGCCTCGGCGCTTCTTCCATCTACCTGATCAATGACGCCAAGGATTGGCGTGAAGACCAAGAGCACCCGACCAAGCGTTTCCGCCCGATTGCCTCGGGCGTGCTGCCCATCAAGGTGGCCTATGTCATGGCCGTGGTACTCGTTGGCCTGTCCATTGGGCTGTCCTTCTTGGCCACCGCGGGACTAGAGCTAGCCATCGTTATGGCGGTTTATATCGCCCTGCAGCTGGGCTATTGCTTTGGCTGGAAGCATATTCCGGTCATCGATATTGCGCTGGTGTCCTCCGGATTCATGTTGCGCACCATGGCCGGTGGCGTGGCCGCCGATATTGAGCTTTCGCAGTGGTTCTTGCTGGTCGCTGCCTTTGGTTCGCTCTTTATGGCCTCCGGTAAGCGCTATGCCGAAATCCTGCTGGTGGAAAAGACCGGCGCGAAGATCCGCAAATCCTTGCAGGGCTATACGCCAACCTACCTGCGCTTTGTCTGGACGCTAGCGGCTACCGCCGTGGTGGTCTTCTACTCCCTGTGGGGCTTTGAGCTGGCTAATGCCGCAACCTCTGGTGGCGTGTGGTACCAGATTTCCATGGTGCCATTTACCATCGCCATCCTGCGCTATGCCGCCGACGTGGACCGTGGCCAGGGCGGGGCGCCGGAAGAAATCGCGTTGGGGGATCGCACCTTGCAGTTCCTCGCCATCGCTTGGCTGGCCTGCATCGCCATGGCCGTCTACATCATGCCATTGGTCTAAGCAGCGGTTATATAGTTGCGTTCAACTAGAAGATCTTGAGAGGCCTGATATACTCACCCCACGTGGTTAACACCGGTAACAAGAACATTGCGCTGTGGAGCGCACCCGCCTCGGTTCTTGTTATCGGTGTTTTTTCTTTGTGGGGTGGCTTTGCCCGCCGCTGGATGTCTGATGACGGCCTCATCGTCCTGCGTACCGTCCGCAACCTAGAAGCCGGCAACGGTCCTGTGTTCAATGTGGGTGAGCGCGTTGAGGCCAATACCTCCACGCTGTGGCAATACCTCATCTTAGTGGCGCGGTGGGTAAGCGGTGCTGAACTCGAAACGATCGCCATCTACCTCGGGCTTCTCCTAGCGGTCGCGGCGATGGTGGTGGGGACGTGGGCATCGGCAAGCATGCACAAGGGACTTGTTCTTCCCGCTGGAGCCTTGGTGTATCTGGCCCTGCCACCGGCACGGGACTTTTTTACCTCCGGCTTGGAATGGAGCCTGTGCCTTTTCTACTTGGCCGTCTTGTGGTGGATGCTGATTAAATGGGCGCGACCACGGCAGGAGTTGCCGCCCAAGCCTATTGTGTATGGGCTGGCATTCTGGGCGGGGCTCTCATGGCTCATTCGCCCTGAGCTTGCCCTGTATGGCGGCCTGGTTGGCGTTGTACTCATAGTGAGCACGCGTTCGTGGAAGGTTATCGCTGCCGCCTTGCCCCTGCCGCTGGGTTATCAAGTATTCCGCATGGGCTACTACGGGCTGCTTACGCCTCATACCGCCGTTGCGAAATCCGCGGCTGGTTCCGCGTGGGGCCAAGGGTTTGCGTACTTGGGCGACTTTATGGCGCCCTACGCGCTGTACCTCCCGCTCATTGTGCTGACAGTGGCGGCGCTGTGGAAAACCGATTTTCGACCGTCGGCGCTGCGCTCGATGCAGACTGTGGTTTATATCTTCCTGGGCGCCGCACTATTGCATGCAGCATATGTTGTGCACGTGGGTGGCGATTTTATGCATGGGCGCATGTTGCTACTTCCGCTTTTCGCCGCGCTATTGCCCATATTTGTAGTTAATCTACGAACCTGGTGGGCTGCCGTATTCTGTGCGGTGTGGGCCTTCGTTATTGTCTTGCACGGTCACCCGGTAGACCGGGCAGCGTACGCGGGCCAGCTTAGTGTTGTGGATGAGCGGGACTATTGGACCGCTGTCACCAACCGGCAGGAACCGCCACGCCGTGCCGAGGATTTTCTGGGTATGGACGTGATGAATAACTATGAAAAAGCGGTGCAGGACTTGGCGGCCGGCGATGCCATGACCTTCCTCTATATCAAGGATGGGGGTCAGACATCGTGGACGACGGTGCCCGCGGATCCGGAGCGCTCCGATCCTCCCACTGTGTATTTTCCTAATCTCGGTCTTACCTCCATGAATGCGCCACTTGAGGTGCGCGTGCTCGATGAAATTGGGCTCAGCAATCCCTTGGCAGCGCGCCAGCCCCGCATCGAAGGCGGGCGCATTGGCCACGATAAAAGCCTTGGCGCGGCGTGGCAGATTGCCGATTCTGCAGTGGATATTGACTCCTTATTGCTGGGGCAGAAAGATTCCGCGTGGCAAGCACGCACTGCGCTTGATGATGCCGATTTCCAGAGGCTCTTTGCCTCCTACAGGGAACCGCTAACTTGGGGCTGATTCTTAGAAAATATTAAATTTTCCCTGACAGAGGGCAGGACCCTAACCTTCTCCTCCAATCCGGGGGATTACCTCTATTAATGGTTGAAAATGAGGTAAAAAGCCTGTGAGTGCACTACACTGCCTCTCAGTGAGGCTTTCGCCGAGGGGTGTTAACGATTCACAGGTTCCCATCGATAAAGCCAAAGAACAATTATTGAGTACTTTGTGGAGGAGAAAGATGACTGCATCTCTGAGAGGACGTGTCCTATCGGTCATCATGGCAGTGGTCGTAGCGCTTGGCCTCGCCGTCGTTGCCGGCGGCACGCAGCAGGCACACGCGGCACATCGTGATTGGCTGCGTCCGGATAATACCGGCACCTGTGAATGGGACCCAGCCATGTTTTGGGTTCAGCGCTGTGATGTTTGGTCTCCGTCCATGGACCGTAACATCCCCGTCCAGATTCAGCCCGCAAAGAATGGCGGTAACGCTGGTTTCTACCTATTGGATGGCCTGCGTGCTACTTACGCAACCAGCGGCTGGGTTAGCCCTCACAGTGAGGTTAACGCCGCGCAGACTTACGCGGACAGCAATATCACTCTAGTGATGCCGGCAGGTGGCGAGTCTTCTTTCTATGCCAACTGGCAAGCACCTGGCAAATATGATCCGAGAGATCCGGTCAACTATAAGTGGGAGACCTTCCTTACCCAGGAGCTTCCTGCCTACCTCGAGCAGCACTTTGGCGTGGCCCGCAATAACAATGCGATCGCTGGCCTCTCCATGGGTGCCGGTTCCGCCATGACATTGGCTGCTAAGCACACTGACCAGTTTAAGCAGGTACTATCCTTTTCTGGTTATTTGACTATGACGGTTCCAGGTGCTCAGACTGCTCTTCGTTTGGCCATGTTGGATGCCGGTGGATTCAATGTCAACGCCATGTACGGTTCGCTATTTAACCCAAAGCGTTTCCAGAATGACCCGCTCTTGCTGATTCCGCAACTGCGTGAGGGTGGTACCGATGTTTATATTTCAGCTGCATCCGGTATCCCAGGCCAATTGGATAGGGAAACCCTTCCGCCGCAGTTCCAAGCACCGGGTGTCGCACTGGAGGTTGGTTCTCAGCTGACCACCCGCGCTTGGGAAGGTGTTGCCCGGTTGCAGGGTCTGAACCCAACGGTGAGCTACCCGGCCCAGGGCTTGCATAACTGGTACCAATGGGACTACCAGCTCAATGCTTCCAAACCGCGCGTTCTCAACGTTATGAATGCCTGGTAAGGCTCACTAACGAACTGGCCCCGCGCCGTTCGAACCGCTCCCCAGTAGTTGGACTGAGAAATCACTACCAACTGGTGGGGAGCAGTTTTTATTGGGGCTACGAAGTTCGCTGAGTGAAACTCAGCGCGAGCATGTAGTCAAGCGTTTCGAACAGGGCCGAGGTACCAAGCCGAAGGCGCTTACTGAAGAAGACAAACTGCGTCGCGAAAGCGACCAGTTGCATGCTGAAATTGCCTACCTAAAAATTACCGATGAAGGCTTCCAATACCAGCATTCAACCCGGCGCACTTTGATCCACGAGAACGGCGGCGTTCAGTCGATGTCGCGTAAGGCCAACTGCTACGACAACGCAGTAATGAAGAACTTCTTCGGGCACCTGAGAACCGAGATGTACCACGGAGAAGTCTTCAACACTGTCGAGGAGTTCACCCAGGTAATCGAAGATTACATCCAGCGGTACAACACCGAACGCAACCAACAATGACTCAAGGGCCTGACCCCGATGCAATATCGGAATCAGGCCCTTGAACCCCTAACCTTCTTGAATTAAACCAGCCCAACTTTTGGGGACTAGTTCATGGTGCTCTCGGGCGGCGGGTTCGTGCTTTGGTTGGTGGTTAGTGGTTTTGGAGTTCTCGGGTGATGATTTGGGTCATTCCGTCGTGTCCTACGTCTGTTGGGTGTAGTGGCATGACGGATGGGGCGGTTGGGGTTTGGACGAGTGTGGCCCATCGGTGGTTGGTGTCTGGCTGGCAGGGGTCGTGGGTTTTGGCTTGGTCGTGGAGATTGATGTAGTTGACGCCGAGGTCGTGTGCTGCGCGTCCGATTTCGCGATTGAATTCGTCTTCTGCGATGGTGGCGCCTGGGATGGTTATTGGCAGTTGTAGTTGGTCGTGGTTGACTACGCAGAGGGTGTCGTTGACGGTCATTGGGACGTAGTTGACCATGGAGATGCGGGCGTTGGGTGCGGCTTTGCGGATTTTGTTGAATTGGAAGTTTAGTAGTCCGCGGTAGGTGGAGGCTTTGGGAACGTCGGGGAGAGTGGCGTTGGCTAGGGCGTCGAAGTAGGTTCCTTGTTGGAGGCCGCCGTACATGAATACTACTTCTTTGGTGTCATGGCCGATGTTGCCTTGTTCGATGGCGTCGTCGACGTACTGGTTGATCCAGACGCTGGTTCCGTTGCAGGAGTAGTCGGCGAGGTTGTGGTCGAGGTTGTTGGCGGTTTGGTGTGCCCAGTTGTGTTTGTCGTTGAAGCAGGGGTGGAAGGGGCGTTTGTGCGGGGAGGTTGCTGCTCGTTCGCCTGGTGCGCCGCCGTTGGCGGTGAAGGAGTCGCCGAAGGTGACCATTTCTTTGCCTTGGTCTGCGTTGGCGGTTTGGGCCATGGTGAGGCTTGTGGTGAGGGCGATGAGTCCGGCGGTGATTTTGGTTTTTATGTTTTTCATTCGATTCGCCTTGGGTCGGGGATGTTTAAGGGGTGCACTTTTGTGCATGCTGTGGTTATCCTACTGGTTTCTTGGTGAGAGTCCAGTCTTTGATTGAACTGGGGTGCTGAGAGGGCGTCGATGGAGAGTGTCTGATGGTTTGTGTGTAGGTTCCCAACCTGCATGAGGAGATGGACCAGAATGACTAGTGTGGCACGATGAGATCTAAGCCTGATAAGGCCACAATTTGATGCGATTGAAAAGAAGCTTCTTGCTAACCCTGAGATGGCGAAACTGATTGATGAGCTAGGCACGTCCACCACGGATGCCAACGACTTGGTTCGGGGCATGTTGCAAGCCTCGATCACTAGGGGTTTGAATGCTGAGATGGATGCCTACCTTGGCTACGAGTCTGGCGACAGGAGTGCTAAAGCTGCTGCTGGGACAGACAATCACCGTAACGGGTCGTATCCAAAGACCGTGGATTCTAACTACGGGCCAATCACCGTTGATGTGCTGAGAGATCGGGCTGGAACATTCTTGCCGACTATGGCCCCTCAAAGGCTCGAGGAGATTGACCGACGTTGATGACATGATTGTCAGCTTGTATGCCGGCGGGATGACGATTAGGGATATCCAGCACCATAGGGCTACTGCACTGCGGGTAGATATCTCTCATGAAACAATCTCCGCGGTCACTGATGCCGTCGGCGACGAGGTCATGGTCTGGCACAACCGCCAGTGAGACGAATTCTACCCCGTAGTGTTTCTCGATGCGCTGCGCATTAAAGTCCGCGACGGTGGCCGAGTGGTCAACAAGTCCGCGTACATGGCAATTGGTGTGGATCTTGACGGTATTAAGCACATTGTGGGGTTGTGGATTGCCACAGAAGAAGGCGCTTCATTTTGGGCGCAGGTATGTGCCAATCTTTCTAACCGTGGGGTCAAAGACGTCTTTATCGTCTGCTGTGACGGGCTGAAAGGCCTACCAGAAGCAGTCGAGGCAACATGTGGCCGAACTCTATGGTGCACACCTGTATCGTGCACCTGATTCGCGCAGCTAACCGGCAGGTCACCTACGGGGATCGCCGGGGCGTATCGGCCGCAACCCCATGGATTTCATGATGCGTGCGACTTTCTTGTGATTTATCGGGCCGAAATCCGTATCACTGTTGAGGCTTGCAGCGATGCGTTTAGCACCATAAAGACCATGCTCATCATCAAAAGTGGCCTTGATTTTTGCACCAATAAGACCGTCAGAATACATCATTGTATCCTGCGATTTTCACGGGTGTGGACCCACTTATAAAACGAGGAACGATTGAGTCTTAACACGTGGCACATCCGTGTGAGACGAGTATTCGGTTCGGTGGTCATAGACACACTGGAAGCAGAATTCCAGTGAGTCTGCTTGAAGCAAAATATGTGGCGGCCTTGCGCAGGATGTCGCGTTCTTCGCGCAGTTGTGCGTTTTCTTTCTCCAGCTGGCGGGTGCGTCTCACGATTCATTCGCTGCTTGGGCTTGATCGTGCATGGCTTTTATGCGGGCGCGTTTGCCGGTGTAGTACTTGGTGGCCCATGAATGCAGCGAGGCACGGTTGATACCGAGCTCGGCTGATGCTGCGTTCAGCGAGAGGCCCTCGTTGTTTTCATAGAGGGCCACGGCATCGCGTTTGAACTGTTCTCAGTACCTGGACATGGTGGTAGATTACCAATCTTGCCAGCCCGACTGGGTTGGATATCAGGTGTCCACCAAATGGGGGTCAGGTCCCTTTGGGGTTGCCCGCAAATCGTGGACACGTTGTTAAGCTGCTTAGGGGTTAAGCAGCGGCTTTCTTATTACCATTTTGATCAGCGAGCTGGGCTTCGAAATCGACGGGGCTTACCATCCCGATGGACGAGTGGCGACG
>NZ_JBEHGF010000042.1:0-7461 GCF_040225725.1 Corynebacterium sp. KPL4015
GGTCAACAAGTCCGCGTACATGGCAATTGGTGTGGATCTTGACGGTATTAAGCACATTGTGGGGTTGTGGATTGCCAAAGAAGAAGGTGCTTCCTTCTGGGCGCAGGTGTGCTCTAACCTGGCTAATCGTGGGGCCAAAGACGTCTTTATCGTCTGCTGTGACGGGCTGAAAGGCCTGCCGGAAGCAGTAGAGGCAACCTGGCCGCACTCTATGGTGCAAACCTGTATCGTGCACCTGATTCGTGCCGCTAACCGGCAGGTCACCTACGGGGATCGCCGGGGCGTATCGGCCGCGTTGAAAAAGATCTACACCGCCGCGGATGAAACCACAGCACAGGTTGCTTTAGACGAATTTGAAGCCTCTGAATTAGCAGAAAAGTATCCACGCTCAGTCAAAGTCTGGCGAGATGCTTGGGCGCGTTTCGTACCGTTTCTGCAGTTCCCGCCAGCAGTCAGAAAGGTAATCTATGACGGCGAATTCGATTGAATCATTCAACAATGAACTGCGTAAAGCTACCCGCAACAGGGTGCAGTTCACCAACGATGAATCCGCGCTGAAAACGCTATGGCTGATGATCTGCAATATCGAAGACAAACGCGCTGCAAAGAGAGCGAAGCAGGGCAAACGAGTCTCAAGAACAGCCGGCAGACTCATGGAAGGAGCCCGAGTTTCCGGCTGGAAACAAGCCATCAACCAAATGGCCGTAGCCTTTCCCGACCGCTTCGACAAATACCTATAAACCTAGCCCCACACACAAACAACTTGACACGCTCTTGTGGGTCAACAACGCCAGAAGTACACACCTGAGTATCGACGTGAAGCCGCGAACCTGGTAATCGAATCGCAGCGCCCAATTGCTCATGTAGCCAAAGAAATTGGTGTCGCACCAGGTCTTTTAGGTCGATGGGTAAAAAATGAGCGTCAACGCCTAAGGCTCCTCCGATGGATTAAGCGAGGCGGATCTTCGTGCGGAGAATACTCGTCTGCGTCGTGAGCTGGCAGAAGCCAAGATGGATAACGAGTTTTTGTCACAAGCGACAGCCTTCTTCGCTTTAAGGCAACGCGAGCAGAAAAGTTCGAATTGATGCAGCCAGAGCAAGGCGAATTTCAGTATCAAACGCATGGCACGCCTTTTGAAGGTATCTCGGTCTGGATACTACACATGGGCCCATATACAGCAGAAACGCTTATCCGGTAAAGATGATCGTGCATCATTTTACGATGATGTTGATCGCAAGATTCATCAGATCTGAAAAAGACTCCGACGAGGTCTATGGTGCCCTGTGAATCACCGCAGAACTAGGTGAGCGCTACCAGATCAGTGTGAATCGCAAGACTGTAGCCAAGCGGATGCGCATGGTGGGCATTGAAGGGATTTCACCGCGTGCTTTCGTTCCAGTGACAACGATCCAAGCCAAGCGCAAGTCCACGCTTCCTGACCTGGTCAAGCGCATGTTTGATACTGGTGAGCTCAACCGGGTGCGGATGTCAGATATTTATCTACCTGCGCACCGATGAAGGATGGTTGTACTTGTGCGTGATCCGAGACGGCCACTCCCGTCGTGTGCTGGGCTAGGCTATGAATAGCGCCCAAGATACGCGCCTAGTCAAAGGAGCACTGCGAATAGCACATGCGCTGCGCGGTGACGTTGCTGATGGTCTCGTGTTTCACGCTGACCGCGGAACGCAATGTACCAGCGAACAACTCTGGGAGGTATGCCGCAACCTAGGTGTTGCTCAGACGGTGGGGCGTACCGGGGTGTGTTTCGATAACGCGATGGCTGAGTCGTTCTGGTCGACGCTTAAAACTTAAGTTCTACGACCGGAAGCGCTGGCCACCCGCGATGCTGCGCGTCAGACTGTGGCTTACTGGATTGAAGTCGTCTACAACCGTCGACGCCGACACTGAAGCCCTCGGGATGGTCAGCCCCATCGACTTCGAGAACCACACCAGCCTAACCACCAGCAGAAAAGAAATAGCTACCTAACCACGAGGTAGCTCCACTACGTGTCCACGATTTGCGGGCAACCCCAACGGGGCACTTCACATACGCTAAAGTATATACCTCATCATATGTCCCGCCATATGGCAAGACATATGACAGGACTGACGGGTGTGCAGATTTACCGATACGGCTGCACCGCCCTAGGCGTTTCCAACGCCCGATTTACGGTAGGGCTTGAACGGAATTCGTTTAGGCGCAATCAGGGACTATAAAGTATCACATTACTTGCCTCCAAACCTGTACATTCAGAGAATTGCCTTGGATTGGCGGTAACAGGTACCAGATATGCGTTCGTAAAATTAGCGCGCGTTAATGTCGCTCCACGAAGGTCTGACTCGCTAAGAATTGCGTTCGTAAAATCTGCGTCGGTGAAATCTGCCGATTTCAAGTTAGCCCATGCCACCATGGAGCCACGGAACGAGCATCCTTTGCATATGCTTCCTTCGAGATTGATGTCCATCAGATCATAGTTGGACATATCCTTTCCGGAAATGTCTTTCCCAGCGAGCCCCGTGGCCCACGATTGAGGTATCGTTTTGTACATTTGTTATTTAATCTGCGGTGAATTGATAATCCATTGCGGGCAACGGCCTTGGTAGCCAAGGCAGTGGGTGGTTACAACTCCGTAAGGTTTGCCGTCCCTTACCTTGTTGAAACCAACCACCGTTAATATGTCTGTGGTTTCAACTTTCCGGCACCTCTTAAAAGGTCCCCAACCCGAGCAGGAAATATGATCCATGGGCAGGCGATATTCATAGCGGTCGCCGGAGCGCTTAATCTTTGGCGCATATTTTGTTGAAGCTTGTGAAGCACGAATGGATAAACCGTGTTTGTTCTGGTTTTTCGCCCGAGCCTTTTCTCGAAGGTAAATCAGCTTTCCATTCTTATCCGTCCACTGCGACACTATAGTGTAGGGGCCTTTATTTCCAAAGAAAGATAATTCCGAGTCGACAGAAGTATCGAAGTTCTTCGAAGTGGCAACTTCTGTCAAGATTTCCTCCGCTGTAGAGTCATAGCTTTCCACTGTTCCTGGGATGACCCCGAAATCTTTTGTAGGGGCAGAGGTAGATGCATTGGCAGCTGGTTGAGACAAATTAGCCATTAGAAGTAGAGCAGCCATTGTCTTGCCTAGTGCGTTTTTGATCCAGTATTTCCGCATGATAGAGTCTCCTACTTGTAGAAAATTACTTATCCTAAAAGTACCTTCTTTAATTAACGAAGGGAATGCTCATATGCGTGATATGGAATACAAACTGAAGCGTCCTGGGTTTAGTTCTTACCTCAGCTAAGGAAGGATTGAACTATGCCTAGAAAGTATTCCGTCGAGTTTAAGGAGAAGGCGGTCCATCAGATCATCGAAATGGTCCGCCTGGAGTCTTGCTCACTGCAACGTGCCTACACAGAGATCGGTGAGCTCCTTGGAGGATCTCACCACACGTTGCGGGCTTGGTACCGTGACAGCGCTTCAGTACGCGATAATTCTGACGCTTCAGGCAGCGAAACAATGGAAGAAGAACTCAAGCGTCTGCGCCGCGAAAACCGTGAGCTGAAACGAGCAAACGGGATTGTTAAGACTGCTTCGGCTTTTTCGCAGCGGAACTCGACTACCCCACGACCAAATGATCCCTTACATCGACGCGTACAAAGATCAGTTTGGGGCCCGGGGCCATCTGCCGAGTCCTAAAACAAGCAGATCGTGGATTCATTACTTCACGCGGCTACTGAAGCGTTCTACTAATGTGATTACCGCTGATTGGTTATTTTTACCAAGGATGAGGTCGCCTTCCCAATGGCCTGGCAAAATACGTTCAGTAACCTCATCTGGCCGGTCGTCGATGAGGATCATGTCGTCAACGAAGCGTTGCTGGGATTGCCCGCAAAGGGGCGCTCTTAGCCTAGCGGGGACGCGTCAACTCGGAACAGTTATGTCGTTTGAACCTGGCGTTTAGTTCGTGGGATATGAAGTGGACATGCCATTTTGGAGGCGGATCAACCTTAAGAAGAAATGGTAATTGGGGGTAGTACTTAGAATATCTTTACTGCGGGCTGTACATGCTATAGATGCCTATGTTAGGTTAACACTGTTCCCGATATAGGCGATCCTTTATAATACTGAAGTCTGAAGCAAACACACATAAAGGTCATAAAGGTGAGGTCGATTTTGACGTGTCTAAATTCCGAGAGGGAAGTACTGTGATGAAGAAAATTGCAGCAGGGTTAGTAACCGCCTTGGCGGTTTCTATGTTCGCTGCTCCAGCGAACGCGGAGGAGAACTTTGAAACCAGTGTTAGTGGCGTTCGCGATGGCTACAAGACTCGTGGGTGGATCGATCGAAATATAGACGGGTACAACACGGAGATTACAGCAGCTACCTGTTTAAATGATCCACATGGATCTCCTGGAAAAGTTGAGATGACCCTGCGTCGAGAGCTTTCTATGAAGCCGGACCCCGACCTAGGTTCACGTTCGCTCAATAAATGCTATGGAGGATGGGACCGAGGCGGGTGGGGGCGCCAGGCTGCGGGAAATTATCATGCTGATATCCATACATTTGATTGGAACCACTTAACCATCAAATGGATGAAATTTGTATGGTAGCGACCATTCAAGCTAATGCACTAAAAATCCGGCGTTCAAGTAAAATAATTCTGGATATACCACAGTTAGTGATAGATGAACGACCCACGCTTCTTCTGGGAGCTAACGGTGCAGGGAAATCAACACTTTTTTCTGCTCTTGCATCAGATTCTTCTCCAAAGGAAGGAACAGTACTAAGGAAGGGATCTATATCTGTAGTAGAGCAGACATTCAATCCTATTACCGGTTTCACCTCTAGTGAGTACTGTGCTTATGTTGCTTGGCTGTTTGGGCGAGATAAAAAGGCCGCAAAGAAAGAAAGCTTAGATTGGCTAGATTTTGTAGATCTGTCAAGAGTGTCTAATCAACGGTGTGAAAGTCTTAGCGGAGGGGAACGCTCTAGGCTGGCGATCGCCACTGCGTTGAACTCTGGGGCGGAAACACTGCTGCTTGATGAACCAAGTGCGGCACTTGATCCACTCAACAAAGAGCATGTAACTGAGGTATACCAACGGATTGTGGATAGAGGACATAATCTAGTCGTCTCAACGCATGATGCCGGCGAACTACAGAGACCTTTCGAGCGCGTTCTCGTCCTTGATAAGGGAAAGCTACATTTTGATGGTTCACGACATGATTTCGTGCAGTTAGCTTCAGAACCCGGAAAATCCCCGGCACATATTCTCTCACGATCTTTTGTACGGAGAGGAAACTACAGTGGTTCCTAATTTCGGTATTAAACACTGGCTTCGCCGTCCATCATTATGGATTTGTCTTATTGGGATAATCCTCAGCGCGGTTCCTATTTCGGAATTAGGAAAGACGCCATACTATGAGTCGATAGCTGCTCAATCTACATTGGTATTCTTCGTAATTGCCCCTGCGGTTTCTGCCGCAATGGCATGGGAGGCATCACGATTTCGTCCTCTAGTGCAGATGGGGCGAAAATCGGTGGCTCGTATCTATGTGAACCGAATGTTTGCATGGTCGCTGATTTTTCCTCTTGGCTATGTATTAGCAAATCTTTCACAAAGTACTGATTCTTCGCTGTTCGGCTCTTTAATCTTTTGGGTTATGCTGGCGTATTCGTCCATCGTCGGTATCTGTTGGACGCTAATTGGAAGTGCACTTGGTTTTTCGTTTAAACCACTGGTTTCAGTGTCTGTATCAGCTGCGCTTGCATATTCTTGGTATGCGGTAGTTCCAGCCACTTCTCCTGGGGCCCTTAGACATATAACTGGTGATTTTTTAGCGTGCTGTTCTTTTGATGCAACGCTAGATGTGAAAGCAATTGGGACAGCAATTGCAGGGATTATTGGAGCCACGCTGACCATAGTCTCGGCTGCGGCACTGTTTAGGCACAGTAGTAAAATGTATATGTTGACTTTCCTTTTAGGCCTTATTTCCCTCATCGGTTCTTTTGCTTGGGCGCAGCAGCTCACAGAGTTTGGCCTTGAACAAAGAGATTCTCGTCAGCTTGTTTGCTCTTCTAAGGTCTGCGCATGGCCGGAAGTTCCTAACGAAAATATATCGCTTAATATCCAGGCGAGGGATGCTTTCTCTAAAATATCACCCCCTGAGTGGAGAGATTTCTCAGAACGTCCCGTCATGTGGGGAGATCTTTCGGAAGAGCATCTAAGTCTAAGCGGTCAATCCACTGTAAAAGGGATAGTTGGAGAGTTTGTGGATCAAGCTGGATCTGCGGAACTCATTCGTTCAGACGCTAAAGTCTGTGGAATTCCGGCGAAAGATTTGGGAATTACGCTTAGTGGTCTTCCTTGGGAGCCTAATCAACAAGTTACCGTTGAAGACGTTGCTCAACGTATTGAGCATTCTGTATGCAGAGTGAGCGATTAGCCCATGACTTCATACGCATTCTTGTACTGCCGTGGGCATAGGCTAATTACTGTCCTAATAATGGTGCTGTTTATTGCCTTTGTTCTTTCTTTCGCTGAGGGATGGTTGCTAAATATCCCTTGGCTCGATGATACTGCTGGGGCAAACGTTGGTACTTTGTGTTCGTTTTCTTATGCTGCATTGCCAGTGATTTTCTTCAGAAATCAGATTTCCAGGTTAGAGGCTCAAGTTTCACGGAATTGGCTAGTTATTGATGGTATAGTTCTCTTAGTTTTATGGATTATTCCTTGGATCTTTTCCCTTTGTGGCATAGGAAGCACTAGATTCGCTTATGTATCTACTGTTCTTACCGCTTTGACACTACTTATAGGTAGATATGTGAGTGTGGATACACTCGCTTTGTTACTTGTAGCACAGCTTGTTTTGCAAACCGCTCTTTGGCCATCATTATTTGATACGCATTGGAGATTCCTACTTTTCGCTCTAGAGGTTCCACCCAGCCGTATTCCACTAATATTAAGTATAGTTTCGTTGTTCGTGAGTGTTATTTCTTTGCGTAAATTCAAACGATCTGTGTTTTAGCTAGAAGTAGAGCGTGTCAATTTTTTGTACGGAGTGAAGAATAGCTATCTGCTGAAGTAGCCGGGGCAGGCCTAAGGTTACCCGCAAATCTTTGAAACGAAGTCACGTAATAGAACTACCTAGTGATTAGGCGGCTATGAGGTTACCCTCGTTTGGTGGAGACCCGATTAGTGTGGATTTTGTGTCCGCAAGACAGGATGTTCATTGTGGGTCAACAACGCCAGAAATACACACCTGAGTATCGACGTGAAGCCGCGAACCTGGTAATCGAATCGCAGCGCCCAATTGCTCATGTAGCGAAAGGGACCTGACCCCCATTTGGTGGACACCTGATATCCAGCCCAGTCGAGCTGGGAAGAAAGGTAATCTACCACCATGTCCAGGTACTCCGAACAGTTCAAACGCGATGCCGTGGCCCTCTATGAGAACAATGAGGAC
>NZ_JBEHGF010000043.1:0-7263 GCF_040225725.1 Corynebacterium sp. KPL4015
CTTCGTGCTCTCAAAGAAAACTACTCCCTACTAGTCGGTAACTGATTTCTCAGTCCAACTAATGGGGAGCAGTTCACGCGCGCCGTGGGGGCTTTTTTCGTATGCTAAGTTGCGATGAAAACTCCAATTCCTTTTTATTTGCAGGAAATTTTGACCCAGGTGCGAGGAAACCGCAGCGGCGCGGTGGCGGACTATATTCCCGAGCTCGCGAAGGCGGAACCGGACTACCTCGGCGTGGCCATCTGCACCACGACGGGGCACGTGTATTCCGCTGGCGATGCAGAGGTGGAATTTACCTTGCAGTCCGTGTCGAAGCCCTTTGCGTATGCTCTAGCGCTGCAGGAGCTCGGCTTGGATGCGGTGCGTGAGATCGTTGGTATGGAGCCGTCTGGCGAGGCCTTCAACGAACTTTCGCTGAACCGCTATGACCACCGGCCGGTGAACCCGATGATCAATGCGGGCGCGATTGCAGTAACGCAGCTGATTAACGGCGTGGATTCGGATCCGGCCGAGCGCGTAGAACAGTTGCGCAGCTACTTTTCGCGGCTGGCGGGCCGCGAGTTGAAGATTGATGAAAAGGTGCGCGATTCCGAGCTGCAGGTCTCCGATAGGAACCTGTCTTTGGCGCACATGTTGCGCAATTACGACATCATCCAGGACGAGGCCCACGATGCCGTCTCGACTTACGTGGAGCAGTGCTCGATTAAGGTCACGGTGCGCGACCTCGCCGTGATGTCTGCCACCCTGGCCAATGGTGGCACGCAGCCGGTGACGGGGGAGAAGATCCTTGATGCCGATGTCTGCCGCCTGACGCTTTCTGTCATGAGCTCTGCGGGCATGTACGACGGCGCTGGGCGCTGGATGGCCGAGGTTGGCATCCCAGCGAAATCCGGCGTTTCGGGCGGCCTGCTGGGTACGTTGCCTGGCCAATTGGGGGTAGCGACGTTTTCGCCGCGGCTTAATAAAGAGGGCAATTCCGTCCGCGGGGTGGATGCCTTGACCCTGCTCTCAAAGGATATGGGGCTGCACTTGATGTCCACGGATGAGCGCTACGGCGTGCACCCCGTGCGCAGGATGGAAACCGAGGACGACCTCACGGTGATCTTCCTGCAGGGGCTTATCAATTTCAACGCAGCGGAGACCATCTTGCATCAGCTCACCGAATGCGAATTCGGCGAGGGCACGGTGGTGCTGGAGCTATCTCATATCACCGGATCCAACCGGATGGGCCGGCGCATGCTGAAGGAAGGCCTCCGGCGCATCCGCGAGGCCGGCTTCGATATCGCCATCGTGGATCCGGATGGCGAATTGGAAGATCGCACCATGGCGGACGGCACCGAGGTGCCCAAGGGCGAGCCGGAAGACTACGCAATTGCCGAGGAAGCAGTTTAGGTTTGGGTCACCTTACCTGGTTAGGCTAGGATAGGTTCGCCCTTATCCTCGTATCGAGGATCCCGATCGACCAAGGACTCAAAATGGCATATAGATTCCCCAAGGTATTGGCCGTGGTAGCGGCCTCCGCCACCGTACTGGCAGGCTGCAGCGCCGCCGAAGAAACCACCAACAACACCAACAGCAGCAGCGGCAGCGACGATGCCGCCCTGTCCTTCACCGACCTCGCGGGCCGCGACGTAGAACTCGACAAGGCCCCCGAGCGCGTTCTATTGGGCGAGGGCCGCTCCATCTTCGCCACCGGCATTCTCAACACTGAAGACCCGCTGGATAAAGTCGTGGGCATCGGATCCGATCTGAAGAAAAACGTACCGGACTACTACAACGTCTTGGAAGAAAAGCTGCCCAAGGTCACTGAACTGCCGGAAGTCGGCGCCATCAGCAAGGGCGATGTCACCGTGGAAAACCTGGTGAGCCTGGACCCAGACCTCATCGTGCTGTCCAAGGACCAGTATGACGCTTCGCAAGAGGCGGGATTGACCGAAAAGATGGACCAGGCGGGCCTTAAGTACGCCGTGACCGATTTCCGCGCCAAGCCGCTGGAAAACACCACCAAGTCCATGGAAATCTTCGGTGAGATCTTCGGCAAAGAAGAGCGCGCCGAGGAATTCAACAAAGAGTGGCAAAAGACCGTGGATCTGGTCAAGGAGCGCGCGGACAAGGTAAAGGATAAGCCCAAGACCTTCGTCTGGCGCGCGGCCGGCGTCATGGACTGCTGTGGCTCCTGGAATAACTCCAATATCTCGCAGCTGGTCAACGAGGCCGGCGGCGAAAACGTGGCCGACGGCATCATCCCGGGCGAATCCGGTGCCGTGACCCCAGAAAAGGTCCTCGAATCGGATCCAGACATGGTGATTGCGACCGGCGGCGACTGGTCCGATAAGAAGGACGATGAGGGCAACCCCGTCGGCTACGCTGCGGTGGGCTATGGCATCGGCGAAGATGAAGCGGAGGCGAGCATCGCCAAGCTGCCGAGCAACCAGCCAGGATTCGAGAACCTGCGCGCGGTCAAGGACCACAACCTGCACAGCATGTGGCACCAATTCTACAACTCGCCGTTCAACTACCTAGCGCTGCTGCAGATCGCGAAGTGGATCAACCCGGAGGCGTATGAGGATATGGACATCGACAAGCAGTGGATGCAAGCGCAAGAAAAGTACTCGCCGGTTGCTGGCGAGGGAACCTTCTTTAGCACGAATTAATGGTGAGCGCGGAGGTAGCTGCCCTTACGCAGCAACACAAAAAGCTCACCTGGCAGCGCATTAGCATCGTCGCGGGCCTGTGTCTTATCGCGGCGGTGGCGTTTGTGGTCAGCAACTTCGTCGGCGCCATCGACATCAGCCCCGGCGAGGTCATCAGGGGCATCGTGAAGCCCTCGAGCCTGGATGACCAGACGCATACGGTGCTGTGGAAGCTGCGCTTGCCGATGGCCGTCATGGCCCTGCTCATCGGCGTCAGCCTCTCGCTGGCCGGTGCGGAGATGCAGACCATTTTGAATAACCCGTTGGCGGAGCCGTTTACCCTCGGAATTTCCGCCGCGGCGGCTTTCGGTGGCGCAAGTTCCATCGTGCTGAAGTGGCAGCTGCTGACCCAGCCGCAGTTCAACCTGGCGTTGGTGGCGTGGCTGTCGGCGGCGGTGGCGACGGCGATCATCGTCGTGGCTGCCATTATCCGCGGTGCGAAGGCAGAGACGATGGTGCTGCTCGGCATTGGTTTGGTCTTCTTCTTCCAGGCCATGCTCGCGCTCATCCAATACCAGTCTTCGGCCGAGGCGCTGCAGCAGATCGTCTTTTGGTCCATGGGTTCGCTTACGCGCGCCAACTGGGTCGCCAACGGCGTGCTGGCGGGCGTGCTGCTGGTTGCCTTGCCCATTTTGTGGGCGCTGTCTTGGCGGCTTACCGCCTTGCGGCTTGGCGATGCCCGCGCCGCCGCCATGGGCATTAATACCGCGCGGCTGCGCGTGGTGGTGCTCATCGTAGTCTCCCTCGTGGCGGCAACGACGGTGGCCTTCGCCGGCATCATTGGCTTTATCGGCCTTGTGGGCCCGCACATCGCCCGCATGCTGGTGGGCGAGGATCAGCGCTACTTCGTGCCTGCTTCCATGGCCGCCGGTGCGGCCGTGATGTGCGCGGCGCACGCGGCGAGCCTGATGATTAAGCCTGGGCTGGCTATTCCGATCGGCATTGTGACTTCGCTCTTGGGAGTGCCGTTCTTTATTGCCATCGTGATGACTCGAAGGAGGGCGCTGTGGACGTAGAACTCACCCTGCGCGGTATTAGCGCAGCCTACGGTAAGCACACCGTGCTCGAAGCGGTGGACGTGGACACGCTGCAAGGCGGGCAGTTGGTTGGCCTCTTAGGCCCCAACGCCTCCGGCAAGACCACGTTGATCAAGTCCTTGGCCGGCGTGCACCGCGGTTACAAGGGCGAGGTGGATTTTCTGGTGGGTGGCGAGAGCCCGCGGGGCAAGCGCCGCCGCCAGCTGATTGGCTACGTCCCGCAGGATTTGCCCAGTACCGCGGCGCTGCGGGCGTTTGAAACGGTGCTGATCGCGGCGCGTCGGGAAGCATGCGAGGATCCCATTACCCGTACCGGCGAGGTGCTGCACGCGATGGGGCTGGATGCCATTGCTTCGCGCTACCTCAACGAGTTATCTGGCGGCCAGCGTCAGCTCGTGGCCGTGGCGCAAATGCTGGTGGGCAATCCGGGGCTGATGCTCTTGGATGAGCCGACGTCCGCGCTCGACTTACATCGCCAGTTCTTCGTCCTCGAAGAGGTGCGCGAGAAGGCTAGGCGCGAGGGCAGCCTGGGGCTGGTGGCCATCCACGACATCAATCTAGCCGCGCGCATGTGTGATCAGCTGGTGGTGCTCAAATCAGGCCGTATTCGTGCCCAGGGCACGCCTGGAGACGTGCTCACGCGCGAACTGGTGGAAAGTGTCTATGGGGTAGAGGCGGACATCGTGGAGCACCGCGGTGTTCCCGTCGTCGCGCCCCAACGCGTGAAATAAGCAAAGGCCGAGCGAAATGCTCGGCCTTTTTGCTAGCCTTGAACTGCTAGTTTTGAAAACGAGAAAATCGCGAGGTGCGTGCCTCGCGATTTTGCTGTTGTGCGCCATCAGGGAATCGAACCCCGAACCCACTGATTAAGAGTCAGTTGCTCTGCCAATTGAGCTAATGGCGCAGTGTTGACATCCTGCCGTGTGGCTCTCTGTGCAACGAGTAGAAACTCTAGCACCCCGGTTGAAAAACTGTAAAATCGCCTGCTCATAGTGCATTTCTGGGGGAATATAACAGTTTGGATAATGGTGAGCTTGGTTCTGGTATTTGGAGTGGCAAGACGATAGGCTGGATTGGTCTTGAAAGAACTACTGTATTTCTAAGGTCTACTTAGTGGTTATCTCCCTCCCTAATTCCCGCCGCATTGCTGCTGCGAGCATTGCGTGCATTTCCCTGGTAGTAGCCTCGTGCTCCGTTAATTCCGCCGCTGAAAACCGCCCGGAGGAGCAGGAAACTACCTCGAGCTCAGCAGAGAAATCTGAGCAGAAAGAAAAGTCTAAGCTTTCCGCCTCCGTGAAGGATGGGGCGCAGGATGTCGATCCATCCAAGCCCGTCACCGTGGAATCCACTGCTGAGCTCAAGAGCGTGACCATGACCAATGAGCTGGGCGTGGAAGTAGAAGAAAAGCTCTCTGAGGACGGCAAGAAGTGGACCACGGCTGAGGAACTTGGCTATAACCACACTTATTCCATCGTGGCCACTGATAAGGATGGAAATAAGAAGAACGTGAGCTTTTCCACCTCTCAGGCGGCAGGCGTCGCCCAGGTGGCGATGACGCCTATCCCAGGCTCCGAGGTGGGCGTGGGCCAGGTAATCGGCGTCAATTTCGGTACTTATATCACCGACCGCAAGGCGGCAGAGGACACGATTACGGTCAAGACCAACCCAGAGGTGGAAGGCGCGTTCTACTGGGTGAATAACCAGGAGGTGCGGTGGCGCCCCAAGGAGTATTGGGAGCCGGGCACCAAGGTTGAGGTCAAGGTCGATCAGTATGGCAAGGATTTCGGTGGCGGCATCTACGGTGGGGAAAATACCGGGACGGATTTCACCATCGGGGATCGCACCGTCACGCTGGTGGATAATGCCACCAAGACCATGAAGGTCTACAAGAACAAGGAGCTCTTGCGCACCATTCCGGTATCGCTGGGGCGCGACTACCAATACGACACCCCGAATGGGCGTTACGTCATTGGCGATCAGCACCAGTCGCTGCTGATGGATTCTGAGACCTTCGGGTTGCCGCACGAGGCGGGCGGGTACAGCACCGAGGTGGACTGGGCTACCCAAATGTCTTATTCGGGCATCTACGTGCACGCTGCACCGTGGTCCGTGTGGGCGCAGGGTAATTCCAATACCTCCCACGGCTGCATCAACGTCACGCCAGAGGCCGCTCAGTGGTTCCAGAACACCGTCAAGCGCGGCGATATCGTCCACGTATTTAATACTTATGGCGAGACGCTCAACCCTATGGACGGCTTGGGCGATTGGAATATGTCCTGGGAGGAATGGTCTAAGGGCAACGCGGACGCTAATCAATAATCCGTACAATTTTTAGGCGCATGGCTACAGTGGTGGCCATGCGCTTTTCTATTTTGGACCGCGGAGCGGCAGGCACACTCGATGGGGTAGCCGAGCATGCGCAGCATGTGGAGCGGCTGGGTTTTCACAGGTTTTTCCTCGCCGAGCACCACGGGGTGCCGGGCATCCCCGCGGGCCAGCCGGGCATGTTGGCTGCGCACGTGGCGGCGCGCACGCAGCGCATTCGCGTGGGTACCGCAGGCATCATGGTGCTCAACCATCCACCGTTTCTGATTGCGGAACAAATCAACCTCTTGGAAGCTCTATACCCGGGCAGGATTGATATTGGGCTGGGCTCCTCGGTGGGCTTTACGGAGCCGGTGCGCAAGGCGCTGCGCCAGGGTGAACCGTTGGAGCTCAAGCCACAGTTCGAGAACGAGGTCGAGACTTTGCTGCGGTACCTGCGCGGCGAGGAAGCGGTGACGGTGCGGCCCGAGTACGCGGGCACGCCCATCTATATCCTTGCGGGCTTCCGGTCGGTTGCGGTGGCCGCGCGGCTGGGCTTGGGCGTCATCCTGGGCGGGCCTGTAGAGATGCAGGAAAAGGCGGCCCGGCTCTACCGCGAGCATGCGCTTGCCGATGCCCCACCTATCATCTCCTCCCTCAATATCGCCGTAGCCGATACCGCGGACCAGGCCCGCGATCTTTTGCTGCCAGAGTCCTATGCAAAGGTCATGGCCCAGTCCACCGGGGAATTCGCGCCGCTTCGCCCGGCCCGCGAATTGGACCTAGAGGGGCTGACGAGTCAACAGCAGCGCCGCATCGACGAGTCCCTGAGCCACGATATTTGGGGGACGGTGGAGGACGTGGGGGAGGATCTAAGGGGCATCGGCAAGCGGCTGGGCGTCGAGGAGTTCCTGATTACCGGAGATATGCCCGATCTCGCTGGCAGGGCCCGCTCGGAGGAAATGGTGGTGGAGATATAAAAATCCCGAGCGCGAGGCTCGGGACGTTGGGGTGGCTGACGGTGTCCGAATTCATGACTTATTTGACAGTCTGTTCCTGGGTAAGTGGTCGTGATGGTTGACAGGTCGGTCAAGTCCGTTTGAGTGGTGTTTCTACCTTTCGATAGAGCATGCAGTGTGATGGTGTCAGGGACCAGCACGTGCTCGGTGCTTTAACTGGTTCATGCGACCTCCTTGGTGGTGTCAGCGTCTATGACGTTGGCGGTAATC
>NZ_JBEHGF010000044.1:0-7190 GCF_040225725.1 Corynebacterium sp. KPL4015
GTCGCGACTGACCTGTCAACCATCACGACCACTTACCCAGGAACAGACTGTCAAATAAGTCATGAATTCGGACACCGCCGTCTCCGCAGAGAGCATTTCCCCTAGTCCTGACTGACTAGGGGGTTTGTCTTGCCTGCATGGCTCATCTTTGTCTAGAACGCGAAAATCGTGGAACGCTTTTCCTGCTACCCTGATTATCTTTGCAACTAAAATTTATTGCGCGAAAGTTTTAGAAAGAAAGAATATGTAACGCAGATCGTTTAAACCCCAGGACGATTATTTTCTAACAAATCTACAAACTGACTGCTGAAAATTTGCACATCACCGCACCTCACCGCATACAATGATTATTGCGCGCGGAAACGCGTATAAGATTTTTCCAACCTCGAAAGGAATTTCGAAATGATTCTTGACCTCGTATCCAACGTACAGGAAGCGGCACACTCCGCAGTCTCCACCGGTTGGGACGCTCTTGAGCAGGCAAGCCTGTTCTTCCGTCAGGTGCCTTACTTGGTTCCGGACGCTGTTAACGAGTTTACCCGCTCCATCCTCGGCTTCTAAGATTTAAGAACCGAGAGAATGAACCCCGAGACCAAATGGTCTCGGGGTTCATTCATGTGCTGACCCATCTTGATTTCTAGCGATGGTGGAAAACTAATATGCATTAGAAACTTGTGTAGGAACAGAACGGGATTCTGTTGCTGCGGTAGTGGAGCGGTTTGTCTCGCCAGTGTTGACCGGTAGTCAGCCTCTACTTCCTCCACAAAAGTCACTCACAACAAGGCGATAGTTAGGTAGCTTCTGGTTACGGCCAGATGGCTGAATTCTCATTTTTACCTCTATTGCCGCGAACCTAGCCGCCCTAGCGTTGTATGCTGCATTTATGCCTAAATCTCTCACCTCTTCTTGGGCGATCCTTGCAGTGACTGCTGTCGCTTTTGTTGCCGGTTGCTCTAATTCCGATGAAGCTAATAATGCCGATAGCGAGCCGAATTTCACCGGATCTAACGCGACTTCAGATGCCAGCGAAGAAACCGCCCCTTCAGATACGGATGATAAAGGTGCTGGAGACGAGGATTCCGCGAAACAGCCGAGCACAGCGACAGTGCCGGAAAAGGCCCAAAAATCTGCGACAGCTAGGGAAAATAAGATCATCCCAGTAGAAGACTTGTACTCCTTGTGGGTACCAGCGTTGTGTGAACATGGCGCCGGCACGTTGGTGGATGGGACTTTGCCTGAGCACTTAAAGACTGGATATCCCAATGCTGCTGCAGGGCTAAAGCTCAACGAGGATGGAACCCCTAAGGGTGCTTACGCCGATATCAACGGCGATGGCAAAGATGAAGGCGTCATTACCTATGTCTGCGATCAAGGCGGCGTCGCCTGGCCGGATAATTTGCTTATTTATGACAATGACCTGAATTACATTACCCAGGTAGAAGACTGGACCCGTAATGGAATGGAGCCAGCACGCAGGCATATTAATCAGCTGGAGTGGACTAACGATACTGTGACCGTAACGTGGCGTGCCCATGGGGAAGGCGAATCGGGTGCTGTGGCCACGCATGAACTTACGGGAAACCTCACCTTAGACGGCGACAAAGCGAATCTAGAAATGACGGGGCACCGGAAGACCTCTTAGATCCGTCTGATTTTGCTGCGGTATTTCATACCGGGGGATGACGAGCCTAGTGCGGCGCAGAATTAATCTTGGAAACGTACAGGGCAAGTCAGGTGTGGTCGTGATGCTGGCTTTGTCCCAGAGATAAAAATGCTCGACGAAAGGACATCATGAGTAGCTCGGAACTTTATGTAGCAGCAGAATCCACTAACCCTAATGACACGTGGTGGTTCCTTGGGTTCCTTCCCATTATTTTGCTGGTCGCGTTCTGGATTGCGGCGGTTATTTCTATTATCGCTTCTGGGTACACGGTTGCGGCCAAGGTGCTCTTTATCGCCGCTACCTTTGCCCTTCCTTTCTTGGGACCGCTCATCTGGTTCCTCTTTGTTCGAGGTAGGGAAGACAAGCAAAGGCGCTAGAAGGACCATCATCCGGCTGGTTTAGGGCATATTGTGCTGTTCCAACCACGCGTTAATGCCGCCGCGCAGGGAAACAACTTGCTCGTAGCCGCGGCCGCGCAGCGCGTGGACGGCTTGCGCGGAGCGGATGCCGCTGGCGCAGTAGATAACGGCGGCATCGGCCTGGCCGATGTCCGGGTTCTCGCCGGCGAGGATGCGGTCGAGGGGCAGATGCGTTGAATGAGGAATGGTGGCACGGGCGTGTTCGGCGTCGGTGCGGACATCGATAAGCGGGGCGTGCGCGGGGATCTCGCGGACCTCGGGGGCATCGGCTGGCTGGGTAGGCTGTGCGCCGGTGGGGCGGATGGGGATATACTCCCAGGCCCCGGATAGCGCTTCATAGTAACCGAGCGTCCCGATAAGTGGGGTGCCGACGCCGGTAATGATCTTCAAAGCCTCCAGGGCCATCGCGGATCCTACCGTGCCGACGATGGGGCCCAGGACGCCGGCTTGGGAGCACGACGGAACCTCGCCCGGAGCCGGGGCGGTGGGGAAGACATCCTCGTACACAGGGCCCTTGCCGGACCAAAAGACGCTCATTTGCGCATCAAAGCCCAGGATAGAAGCCCAAATATGAGGAATGCCTAGGCTGTGGGCGGCCCATGAGCACAGGTAACGGGCGTCGAAATTATCCGTCCCATCGAGGATCACGTCGCAGCCGCGCAGCTGCTCGAGGGCGGTGGCGGATTCCAGGCGGCCGTGGCAGATGAGCTCCACCTCAGGGTTGAGGGCCCGCACCGCCGCTGCGGCTGACCCAGTCTTTGCGGTGCCAATGGCGGCGGTGGTGTGAATGACCTGCCGGTGGAGGTTGGAGGGGGAGACGAGGTCGTCATCGAAAAGCGAGATGCGGCCAACCCCGGCCCCTGCAAGGTAGAGCAGCGCCGGTGAGCCAAGCCCGCCCGCGCCGATGACCGCGACGTGGGAGTCAGCCAATTTCTGCTGGCCCTTATCACCCCACAGTGCCTCCTGACGGGCATAGCGGATGCTCATTCGAGGCCCACCCAGTTAACGGAGCCATCGCCGTGGCTTTGTTCCTTCCAGATGGGCACCTCGGCCTTGACGCGATCGGCGCAGGCCTCCGCAGCGCGGAAGGCATCGCCGCGGTGGGCAGAGGCGGCGACGACGGTAAAGGCCAGATCGCCCACCTGCAGATTGCCGGTGCGGTGGGCCGACCACAAGCGCACGGGGTGTTGGCCTGCCACTTCATCGACAATCTCGCGCAGCTTTTCTGGGGCGCTGGGGTGTGCGGAGTAAGACAGCTGAGTGACATCGGGCCGGCCGCCGTCGTGATCGCGCACGATGCCCTCGAACGTGACCACCGCGCCCATGGCTGGGGTGATGACCTCAGCTTTGGCGGTGGCAAGGAGGGGCTCGAGCGGTTGCTCGGTCAGCATAGCGCCGACAGTAAGCCCAGTCTGCGCGGCGACATAAGAAGGATCAGTGCTCATGTTTTCCTTCTAACATATCGACGATGTGGACGATTAAATCCTCTAGCACGGCGCAACCATCTTTGACCCCGCCGGTAGAACCGGGCAAGGTCATGGCAAAGGTGGTGTCATTGACGCCTGCGACCGCGCGCGAGGCCACCGCGGTGGGGATAGTCTCCAGGCCCTTATTCCAAAAGGCCATGGCGATGCCGGGAAGCTCGCGCGTGAGGTGGGGTTGGACGGCATCAACGGTGAGATCATCCGGGGTCAGGCCAGTCCCGCCGGAGGTGAGGATGACCGCGGGCTTTTCGGCGAAGGCCTGGTCCACCGCTGCGGCGATATCGGCATCAGGCACCACGCGGGCAGCGGGACAGTCGAAGCCCTTGCGGCGCAAGAAATCTACCGCGATGGGGCCCGAACGATCCTCGTAGACCCCGGCGGCGGCGCGGGTGGAGGCGGCTAAAACAATGGCGGTGCGAGCAGAACTCATAGGGGATAGACCTTTACTTCTTCTCCTGCGCTGAGGCTCTTACCGGCAGGAATGCGGATGAGGTGGGTGGCATCGACGGCCTGGGCTAACAGGTGGGAGCTAGCGCCGCCGGTAACGTGGGCCTGCGCATCGGCGTACCCGCGGCGGAATTGATCCTTGTGGGGCAGCCCCTCGATGGCGTGCGCGATTGGCACGCGATATGCCGCGGGCGCCCAGCCCAGGGTAGGGGCAACAAAGAGGCGAAAGCTCACCATGGTGGAAATCGGATTGCCGGGCAAGCAGATGACCGGGGTGCCGTGGAAACTGGCGATGCCCTGCGGCCCGCCGGGCTGCTGATCCACGTGGCCAAACCAGCCGGTGAGCACCTGCCGGATGACCTCGTATTTGCCCGCGGAAATGCCGCCGGAGGTGACGATCGCATCGGGGCGGTGGAGCTGCGTGGCCTCCTCCAGCGCGCGTGTAAGCACCTCCGGATCATCATCGGTGGTGACGTATCCGGCGACCTCGATGCCGGCGCGGTGGGCCATAGCGGAAATGAGCGGTGCATTGGCATCGGGAATAGCAGCGATGCCCGTACCAATTTCCGCGCCGCCGGTGCACACGAGGATGCGGGAGGGACGGTAAACCGTAACCTCCTCGATGCCCTGGGAGGCCAGCGCGGCCAGGCGCACCGGGGTGAGCTTTTGGCCCTTGGCGGCCAGGAGAGCGCCCTGCTCAAGATCCGTACCCGTCCCGTGGATGAATTGGCCCTCCTCAGTGGCGGGAACGGTAATGGTCTCGCCCGGCTGGAGGAACTCCTGCGGCTGGCACTTTTCAATCGGCACGATAGCTGCCGTACCCTCTGGGACCTTAGCTCCAGTCATGATGGGGCAGGCAGCGCGCAAGGGGCCATCCAGCAGCTCGGCGGGATCCGCGCCTGCGGCGATGGTGGGGCCCACCTCGTACGAGCCGGCTGCGGTAGCGGGCAGCGCGTAGCCATCCATCTGGGAATTGCTAAAGCGCGGCGAGGGGAAGGCGGTATAGACATCGGCGGCAAGGACCATCTCCTGTGCCTGCCCTAGGGGCTGGGAGATGGCTTCGCGCGGGCCGAGGGTTGCCGCGACCTCGTGTGCGTGGGTTTCGGGAGTGCGCATAGAGCCAAGTTTACCCGCGAGTTCGACACGTTCGAAGCCTGCGGGCATAGTAGGAAGCATGTTGACCGTTCACTATTTCGCCGCCGCCCGTGCTGCGGCTGGCGTAGCTTCGGAGCAGGTAAAAGCGCCCACCACCTTAGGCCAGCTCATAGAGCAGCTGGGCAAGGACCACACCGGCACCACCGAAGCCGGCATGAGCATGAAAGAGGTACTGAGGCGCTGTAATTTTCTTATCGATGGCGCCGGGAACACCCAAGCGGACTCGCCGCTCATGGGCGTGACCCGCGTTGACGTGCTGCCGCCCTTCGCTGGGGGATAACCCGTTCCTTTAGACCGGCTTGCGCAGGGGGCTGGTAAAGAAATTGACCAGGCTGCTGACCAGGGACAAGACGATGGCGCCGAAGATTGCAGAGCCCCAGGAATTGACCACGAGGTGACTAATTCCTAAGTCAAAGGTATTAAGCGTCCACTCCACGATCAGCAGGGCGGCGCCGTTGATGACGAGCGCGAATAGCCCGAGGGTGAGGCAGGTCAGTGGGGCGCCGATAAAACGCAGCACGGGCATGACCACCGCGTTAATGATGATGAAAACAATGGACACGGCAATGAAATTGCCCAGCTTATCCGGGGTGATATAAATCCCGGGAATAATGCCCACTACGACCCAGAGCGCAATCGCGATGGCGACCACGTTGAGGGCAAAATTGGTCAACGAGCGCATTTAGCCTCCTACGGTATTGTTCCATGCCTGCAGCAGGGTGTTAGTTTCTTCCTCGGTTGTAATGGTAATGCGTATGCCTTCGCTAAAGGCGCGGACGAGCACGCCGTGTGCGGCCAGGCGCGCGGCCACTTCCTGTGGTGTTCCTAGCTTTTCAATATTCGCTGCTGGCAGCCATACGTGGTTGGCCTCCGAGTGGGGAACGCCCCATTCTGCCAGTTCCTTTTCCACGCGCTGACGCTGGCCACAGGTCTCTTCGGTGCGCTCGCGCAGTGAATCCTGCGCTGCGAGCGCAGCACGGGCACCGGCCTGGGCCACGGCATTGATGGAAAAGGGAATCGCTACCTTATTCAGCGCTGCGATGATGTCTTCTGGGCCATAGGCATAGCCCACGCGCACGCCGGCCAAACCATAGGCCTTGGAAAAGGTCCGCAGGAAAACCACGTTGGGATAAGTGCCAAAAAGCTCGGTGCCCAGCGGGGTATCGGCGTTCCGGTTGTATTCGATATAGGCCTCATCGAGGGCAACGAGGACATCGCTTGGCACCGCGTCCATAAATTCGGCGAACTCCGCTTTGGTTACGGTGGTGCCGGAAGGATTATTCGGATTGCAGACGAAAATCAGGCGCGTATCCGCGGTAATCTTCTCCGCCATTGCGGCCAAATCCACGCGTTGGTCCGCATCGAGCGGAACCGGAATGGGGCGTGCACCCACCACCTGGGCAAAGATGGGATAAGCCTCGAAAGAACGCCACGGGAAGATCACTTCTTCACCGGGTGTGGTGGTGATCTGCACCAATTGCTGGCACAGCGCGGAAGAACCCGTGCCCACCGCAACCTGGTCAAAGCTCACGCCTAAGTGCTCGGCCAGATCCTCACGCAACTCGGTGGCTGCGATATCCGGGTAGCGATTGGCCTCGGCAGCGGCGCGGGCCATAGCCTCCGCGGCCTCAGGCAGCGGTGGCTGCGTGGCCTCATTAGAAGAGAGCTTGAGGGCATCATCGTGGCGCGCGCCGGGCACGTAGCCGGGGATGGCGAGTAAGTCGGAGCGAATCATGGCTACTACTCTAGGTCGTCTCTCCTGCGCGCGTGGAAGAAAACCGGGGACAAAACCAGGGGGTTAGTTTGGCCGTGGCGCATGCGGCAGGTATTGTCTTTTACGGTTCTTTCTGAACTTGGAGATGTGCCAGAGCGGCCGAATGGGGCTCCCTGCTAAGGAGTTGACCCTTCTGGGGTCCGGAGGTTCGAATCCTCTCATCTCCGCCACTGTCATGAGTCGCGACATGCTTGACAGGTCAGTCGCGACATCGTTGACAAACCGGCATCTCAGTCGTTTTTGTTCTG
>NZ_JBEHGF010000045.1:0-6075 GCF_040225725.1 Corynebacterium sp. KPL4015
CACGTGCTGGCCCCTGACACCATCACACTGCATGCTCTATCGAAAGGTAGAAACACCACTCAAACGGACTTGACCGCTGGATATCAGGTGTCCACCAAATGGGGGTCAGGTCCTGGGCACTGGAAGACGTGTCTTAATGAAGTGCTCATACCTCGTATGAGCACTCTTTTCTGTTGTAGAAGTACCTCTAAAGGTTCCGCTCACTCAGTAGAAAAATGATGCAACCTTAGTAGCAGGGCCTTTTATCATAGTTGGGTTTATCTAACGTTCTACCTTTCAAATAGGAAAAGTTATCCACCTTGCTTAAGCGCAGACAAGAAATATTTCCCCCCACCACCAGATCTCATAGCACTTTTTAAAGGTAGGTTCACCTCACTCAAGATCTACCTCCCCGTTTTCTCCTGCGCATACTTACCCTCACGACGGTGGGGATGGTTTATCTACACCTGCTGGGTTTACAGGAATACAGGTGCGGTAAAGCTGTATTCCTGTAAAACCTTATTTGTTGTTGCGGACGTATTCTTCGAGGTAGTTGCTGACAATCTCGCGAATGGTCATGCCTTTTTGCGCGGCGATGACTTTGAGTTCTGCGTGAAGTTCGCGGTCAATTTCGACGGTCATCTTCTTGACGTAGTCGCGGCCGGTGGGTTGATGGAATGCACCTCGTACTGTTTTCTTCTCCGCGGTCGGGGCCGGCCTTGCGGATTTCTTTGAGGAGGTTCGCGGGCCTTGCTGGGCCCTGGCGCGTTCTTTGCTGGTGCTCATTTCATCATCTCCATGAGTTCGTCTGCGGCTTGTTCATAGCCGTGCATTTCTGGGCCTGGGCAGTAGCCGAAGGCTAGGTGCATGTCCTCGCGTAGCGGGATTTCGGTTTTAAAGTGGGGCATTTGTTCTGTATCAAGTGCTTCTCGTGCAGCATCAAGAGCACTGGTGCCCTTCCTAGCGAACGTCAGCAGGACTGCATGCGGTGTTCCGCTAACTGCGTCGCGCAGTTCCCACACACGAGAAAGGTCAGCTGCAGCAGAACGGGTCGGAAGAATGATGAAATCACTGACAGCGATTGCTGCTTCGATAGCGTTCTCGTCTCCTGGTGGCACATCAATAAACATGAACTCATCGTCCCCGACGAGTGCCGCCTGCCTATCAACACGCTTGGGAATAGACAATTCAACCCCAAACGGTAAAGGGTCGCCTCCATCTTCCGCGCGTTCAGACCATTCCAGAGCTGAACCCTGCCGGTCTAAGTCTGTGACAGTCACGGTCTTTCCTCGGTGGGCGAAAACCGTAGCGAGAAACATCGTTGTAGTGGTCTTGCCAACGCCACCCTTGGCGTTAATGGCAGTAATAATCATGGCTTCTCCTAGGTGGATACGTCATTACGTCTATTAGTTTACAGATTTCAGTAAATACTGTTTTACATCTATACAGGTCTACAGTTGTATAGTTTACTGTAAATACTAAAAGTGCTGGCAGATGAGTCTTTTGCTTCTTTTTATCGTCATGTTCTACAGACAGACCTGCGAGCTTGATGCGGCAAAACTCGTTTTCAATGCTCTTGTCTTCGAAGTCCGCTGCGATGTGTCCCCAGTGGTATCCCTCCAACTGGGACAGCATCGCAGTAACTGCCATCTTGAGTTAGAAGCCACGACTGCGACCAGTACGGGCACATAGAGCATCTAGGCGCTCGATGATGCCTTCTGACATCCGTATAGATACCACTCGGTCTGAACGGTGAGGTCCTTGAACCATAATCAGAAGGCCTTTCGCTCCTACCACAAACAATGATTGCATAAGTTCGGCCTCGACACGGAAGAGGCGACTTTTTACCATGGAGAACCTCTTCCTTATTACATATACTTAAAGTGAGCAGGAGCAAAAGCCCCCTAGCTCAACACTCAGGTACTCTATGCCTAATCACCGCCCATAGGAGATTCGAAATGCATACTTCTCACTCATGGCTGAAAAGAACCTGCACCAAACGCGCCATGATAGCCTGCGTGGCACTTAGCATGGTTGGAGGAAATGCATACGCTACAGCAGCCGAGACAAATTCCCCCGATTTTACCGCTGCCGAAGTAAATTCAGAACCGACTTCTGCACAGGAAGCACAACTGGCTGATGACCTAGAAGTACTGTTTACGGAATATATTCCCCAAAAAGATGGTGTCTTCACCGTCAATGAACAAGCCGTAATAAGAGATGGTTACGCAGACAGCATGGGCGACTTTCATGCAGTGGCCCGAGCCTTCAACAGTCCCAACCCTGGACATCCTCAGGCAGGTTCAAAAACCCCAGTTATGGTACAAACTTACGATGCAAATTCATACGCAAAGTGCGTATTATGGAGTGCGCTAGGAATTCCAGCCACGGCTTTCACTAGCGGCACGTGGTCAGCCATCGTAACTGGTATTAAAGCCTTCAATTGGAAGCTGACCGCTTCCACCATCGTACGAGCTCTTGGCCCTGCATTCGTAAACGGTGCTGGAAAGGCCATCGGTGGTCCAGCGACGATCGCAGCCGCCTTGGCCGCTTCCGCAGGATTGTGTGCCTTTCAACAGTAATGGTTTCTAGAAAAAAGTATCTTGTTCGCCTGATTGGCACCAGCATTATTTTCTTTGCACTTGTTGCCGTTATCTTCGCTTTCTTTTTTTCAATGGGCCGAGGACACACGCTAAATTTTGATGACGCGATTCCTTGGCTTATCGGAACCCTAGTCTCTGGACTGCTGACTGTAATGTGGGTCAAAAGAAAAGCAAAGGACTTCCGAGAAAGAGAGAATCTCTGGGGACCATCGACGAAATAAAAGCACCTAATTTACCAGGATGGTAATGCTCAGATGTTGCGACGAGGGCCGAAACTTTTTAAAGTTTCGGCCCTCGTCGTCTGGGGTGTAGTCAAACGAGTCGAAGTTTAGATTTCAGGCCTCGACAGAGATTGCTAGTGGAATGTTTAATTGCTGCCGCGGACGTCGCGCAAGCGCGACGTCCTTGCCACGCTATTCCGGTACCACTACCAGCGTGCAAACTGGTGCAAGTATTTACAACGGAGACTTGGAACGCATTCAAATCGATGCCCACGGAACTGTAGGGACTGCAGGAGAATGTCACATTATTGTTGGATAGTTCTTCATATGTATATGAATGAATATAGTTTCATGTCCTAAAATCTACCCGCCTGAAGTCCCTCCCTATGAGGTTGTTTTGTTAGTCAAAGAATTTGTCCCGTAAGCGAGTTTCGTCGTGAGCGCCATAGGAATCTATATGGATGATTGTGTCAATCCGCCGGGCAAGCGCTTGTCGCCGCGATGCTGGCTCCCATAAATAGTAGCCCCGCGGAGATTCATTAGAAACCATCACAACGTGCGTGTACGCAGCAGCCTTGTTCGCGTAGCGAGCCGGAAGACTCATAGGCCACACATCGAGGATATTGAGTACAAGGCTTAATGGCATCGAGCCATCGAATTCGTCGAGAATCAGAGTCTTTTCCCCTGCATAAGAATCAAACGGATGGGAGTAGTCAGTGACTCGATAGAAATCGTCGCCACCTATATCCACCGCTAGTGATGTTTTCCCGGTGCCAGGCGGACCATACAGCCACAGAACCTCAATTTCTCGAGGTTCTGAGTTCTGTGCGCGCTCTCGGGCAGCAACGAGCCTTTCAACGAACGAAGTCATACGAGCAGCTTCTGGAACTTGAAGAAATATTTGGTCCGCGGAAAGCTCTTTTTCAAGGACTGCTTCACGAACTATCTCGACGTCTTTGCGACGCCCTTTTTCGTCATTGTGTCTAATTATGCCGTGTTCTAGCCTTGGCTCTCCAGTGACACGAGTTGTCTCTTTGGTGACGTACTCGATGGCCTGCTGTATGGGACCGCGGCGGGGTTCTAGATGCCCCGTGGGTAGTTTATTTTTAAGCGTGGAAAACCTGATCGGCGAGGTGTTGCCATCAATGAGTAGCTGCCAGGGGCGGTATCCGTCTTCTTCGCCTTCTTCTAGCTGCCCTAGATAGGAGTACTGTGCAAGAGCTTCTTCTATCTCCTTTCGGCTCATCTTCTCTGCTGATACTGTGGCCATCCATGACCGTGACTGCGTAGTCTTGCTACATTTTCTGCTACGCATTGCTTCACCTGAATATCCTTTCTGAGCTGGGGTGATACATGCTACAGAGGTGCCGGGTAACACTAACCCCGGCACTGGGCTGCCGCGACGGTCGCGCCTGCGACCGCCTTGCCCTGAAAAATCGCTTAAAACAAGGTGCGCGGCCCCGTCCCTGTGAGCACCGGGCCGCATCCCCCCCAATCACGGCGGCACTCACTTACCGCTCCCTCTGCTCCGGCCTCTCGGCCTCCCTCGGCTTCGCGCTCCTCCCGCTGGGAGGTCGCTCCGCGTCGGCCTTACCGGCCTCCGCGCGGTCACTCACGCTCGGCCTTGGATTGGGGGGACATACAACTAGGGAGCGAACACCTGCATTTCGACGAGATTCCCGCCCTCACCAGCGCAGACAAACCGACCACGGCCAACTTCCACCGGAGACGGTTCACCGTCCTCAGGTCTGCGTCCCAGTACCAGCTCAGCGTCTTCCGGGCGGGTGACATGTCCGCAAAGCTTCACACCGCAGAGGTCGCGAATCGCAGTTGGCAGCACGTCGGCGGTCATTCTCTGGGTTGCCAGGACAACAAACACCCCGGCTGACCTGCCACGTTGCACCAAATCTCTTACAAGTCGTGTACAATCGTCGGCAGACTTCTTATCGTCTTTTGACGACGACGCAGCAGAAAACACTAACTGACATTCGTCAACAACAGCGACGAGCAGCTTTTTCCCCTGAGGATCTCGCCAAAAATCCAACTCAGACGAAAGCCGCTTGTTCATTACTTTCTGCATGCTCTTCAAAACCGGTAAGAAGTCTTCTGCCTTCTCTCGCTTGCCGTCGAACGTCTTCACGGTCGCGCCCGCGCTGCTTAGCGCTCTCACCAGGTGCTGCAAAAGAATGGACTTCCCGTAACCGGGCATTGCACCGACGACAGCCCCTGACTGCTCCCTCAGATCAACGCCGGTCTCGCCGTCTTCGGACAGGCCTAGAATGACCCGGCCTTCCTCGTACCGAGGAACGCCCCGAACTGTCGAAGGCAAGTCCACCAGGTCAACGACTTGAACCTTCCCTCTCTTCACCAGCACTTTGACCGGAGTCTTTAGAAGGTTGCCCAACTCCGCCGACAGCCCCTCACGAGTCCACTTCGATGTATCCCCCGGGGCGATAGGAACCATGCCGTCTCGGCTTACTCGGTTTATCTTCATCTCAAACTTTTCCTCAACCTGTTTTCTCCTGGTCGACAACTCGCGCGCCGCGCGAGTGCGGAACCACCGCCGTCGGAAAAGCTTGACAAGAGCAAGCCAAACAATGCCGGCAACGACAACGGCCAGGGCTATCCGAATCGACCAGAAGATGACAGCCTGCTGTAACTCATCGACGTTCAACGGCAGCTGCATTCACAAGCTCCTCTAGAGCATCAGTCGCCTCGTCCATGCTGGTAAACCCGCAATTCTCCGGGCCTTCAGCCTCGATTACTTCCCGCATGAACGAAGCGCACTTCCAGGGCGAAGTCAGAGCACGAAAAGTCGATTCAACCTGCGACTTCCTGAACTCTTCCGAACCGCCGACGAACATTCCGTAGTCTCCAGCTGTGCTTTTGATGGCGTGGAGCATTTTTAGGCCTCCTTAACGTTAGTTGCTTGAACGAACTGGACGGCATTTCCGTCCTGAGGTGCAAAAGCGCCGGTCATCACGTTTTCGAAAGTCACGACGTCACCCTCACTGACCAGCGGTTTTACTTGAGACCACACGGTCACCGAACCATCGCGAGTCTCCCTGTCCACGATGGTCACATCGTTCCGCGTCGTCTTCTTCTCGCTTAACACATACTTGACGCCTATTTTCCATGCCTGACCAAGGAAAACCTGCGAGGTTTTCGACTCACCATCGCGAGTCACGACTTCTTGAGGGTTGCGTCCACTAGTGTGGTGTATCTGTAACTGACGGTGGGCCCCTTATGAATGAGGCTGGCGACCACCGTAG
>NZ_JBEHGF010000046.1:0-5780 GCF_040225725.1 Corynebacterium sp. KPL4015
TTTGTTGTTTGGTGTCGGCGGTGACTTACTCTCCCACAACCTCCCGGTTGCAGTACCATCAGCGTGTACAGGCTTAGCTTCCGGGTTCGGAATGGGACCGGGCGTTTCCCTGTAGCTATTAACCACCGACAAACCTATCAGAACACTACCCACCAAGTTGTGTGGGTGTTGTGTCAGATACTGCATAGTGGACGCGACACACAGAATGTGTACATTTTGTTTGTTTACTCGCTAAACAAGAACACTCTTCAACTTCCCTTAAACCACATGGTGTTCGGGGGTTATTTGTGGTGTGTTTGTTTTGGTCAATTAGTACCAGTAGCCTTCACACCTTACAGTGCTTCCAAGTCTGGCCTATCTACCCCATAGTCTTTAGGGGACCTCAAAAGAAACCTCATCTTAAAACAGGCTTCCCGCTTAGATGCTTTCAGCGGTTATCCCTTCCGTACGTAGCCAACCAGCACTACCCCTGGCGGGATAACTGGCACACTAGAGGTACGTCCGTCCCGGTCCTCTCGTACTAGGGACAGCCTTCTTCAAGTTTCAACGCGCGCGGCGGATAGAGACCGAACTGTCTCACGACGTTCTGAACCCAGCTCGCGTGCCGCTTTAATGGGCGAACAGCCCAACCCTTGGGACCTACTCCAGCCCCAGGATGCGACGAGCCGACATCGAGGTGCCAAACCATCCCGTCGATATGGACTCTTGGGGAAGATCAGCCTGTTATCCCCGGGGTACCTTTTATCCGTTGAGCGACACCACATCCACAAGTAGGTGCCGGATCACTAGTCCCGACTTTCGTCCCTGCTCGACATGTCTGTCTCACAGTCAAGCCCCCTTGTGCACTTACACTCACCACCTGATTGCCAACCAGGCTGAGGGAACCTTTGGGCGCCTCCGTTACATTTTGGGAGGCAACCGCCCCAGTTAAACTACCCACCAGGCACTGTCCCCAACCCAGATCATGGGCCAAGGTTAGATGCTCAATCCGATCAGAGTGGTATTTCAACAACGACTCCACCACCACTAGCGTGATGATTTCACAGTCTCCCACCTATCCTACACAAACCGAACCAAACACCAATACCAAGCTATAGTGAAGGTCCCGGGGTCTTTTCGTCCTGCCGCGCGTAACGAGCATCTTTACTCGTAATGCAATTTCACCGGGCCTGTGGTCGAGACAGCAGAGAAGTCGTTACGCCATTCGTGCAGGTCGGAACTTACCCGACAAGGAATTTCGCTACCTTAGGATGGTTATAGTTACCACCGCCGTTTACTGGGGCTTAAATTCTCAGCTTCGCAACCAAAAAAGTTACTAACCGGTCCTCTTAACCTTCCAGCACCGGGCAGGCGTCAGTCCATATACATCAACTTAACGTCTTCGCATGGACCTGTGTTTTTGATAAACAGTCGCTTCCCTCTATTCTCTGCGACCCCACAACACTCCAGCAGTAAATGCCTTCACGTCACAGGGCCCCCCTTCTCCCGAAGTTACGGGGGCATTTTGCCGAATTCCTTAACCACAGTTCACCCGAACGCCTTAGTATCTTCAACCTGACCACCTGTGTCGGTTTAGGGTACGGGCCATACACGCACTCGCTAGAGGCTTTTCTCGACAGTACAGGATCGCCACCATCAACCCGCTTAGGGTCTACGCATCACGCCTCAACCTTAATGTGTAGCGGATTTACCTACCACACGGCCTACACGCTTACACCACCAATCCAATAAGTGGCGCGGCTACCTCACTGCGTCACCCCATCACTTGAACCACACATCAGGCCCCACGACATCAACACCACCAACACTCAAAGAATGCTAGGTAGCGTATCCGCAGTGGTTAGTATCAGTGCTTCATCATGGGCGCACATGTACGGGTACCAGAATATCAACTGGTTATCCATCGACTACGCCTGTCGGCCTCGCCTTAGGTCCCGACTCACCCTGGGAAGACGAACTTGACCCAGGAACCCTTAGTCATCCGGCGGTAAGGATTCTCACCTTACAATTCGTTACTCATGCCTGCATTCTCACTCGCACACAGTCCACGCCTCCTCACGGTAACGCTTCCACCCATGCACGACGCTCCCCTACCCAAACAACAAAAAATTGTTGCTTGCCGCGGCTTCGGCGGTGTACTTGAGCCCCACTACATTGTCGGCGCAGAACCACTCGACCAGTGAGCTATTACGCACTCTTTCAAGGATGGCTGCTTCTAAGCCAACCTCCTGGCTGTCTTCGCGATCCCACATCCTTTTCCACTTAGTACACCCTTAGGGGCCTTAACCGGCGATCTGGGCTGTTTCCCTCTCGACTATGAAGCTTATCCCCCACAGTCTCACTGCCGCACAACACAATTGATGGCATTCGGAGTTTGGCTGACATTGCTAAGATTGTAGTCCCGCTCAACCAACCAGTCGCTCTACCTCCACCAAGCTAATGCGACGCTGCACCTAAATGCATTTCGGGGAGAACCAGCTATCACGGAGTTTGATTGGCCTTTCACCCCTACCCACAGCTCATCCCCGCAGTTTTCAACCTACGTGGGTTCGCGCCTCCACAACCTCTTACAGCTGCTTCACACTGGCCATGGGTAGATCACCCCGCTTCGGGTCCAGGACATGCCACTTATCACCCCATTAGGATTCGGTTTCCCTACGGCTACCCCACACGGGTTAACCTCGCGACATGCCGCTGACTCGCAGGCTCATTCTTCAAAAGGCACGCCATCACACAATAAAAAGTGCTCTGACGGATTGTAAGCACATGGTTTCAGGAACTATTTCACTCCCCTCCCGGGGTACTTTTCACCATTCCCTCACGGTACTATCCACTATCGGTCACACTGAGTATTTAGGCTTACCGGGTGGTCCCGGCAGATTCACAACAGATTCCACGAGCCCGTTGCTACTCGGGAACCCAACAACCCCCACATCATCATCTTCAGCTACAGGACTCTCACCTACTCCGGTAGGCCATTCCAAACCACTTCACCTAACAACAATGCACAAAGGGCGTGCCACTGGTAGATGACACACAATCAGGCCCCACAACACCGCACACACAACCCCTACCAGGTATCACATGCACACGGTTTAGCCTCATCCACGTTCGTTCGCCACTACTAGCAGAATCATTATTATTTTCTCCTCCTACGGGTACTGAGATGTTTCACTTCCCCGCGTAACCCCCACAACAGCTATGAATTCACTGAAGGGTAACCCCACATAACCAGGGCCAGGTTTCCCCATTCGGACATCCTCGGATCAACGCTTTATTGACAACTCCCCGAGGCTTAACGCAGCCTTACACGTCCTTCATCGGCTCAGCATGCCAAGGCATCCACCATGCGCCCTAAATAACGAACACACCAACCACCACACACAAACCACACAACACAAAAGTCACACAATCCGTATGCAGTGGCAACAAGTGAACTTGACAAAATAAACAAAAAAGAAAAATCACATCACACACACAAACACCACAAACACAACGTGTAAGTGGCATCATGCAGATGCTCGCGTCCACTATACAGTTCTCACACAACACCCCGAACCAGCAACAAACACCACCACACAAGATGATGCCCATCAACCAGTCAGGCACACACAAAAGGGGATAATGCCCCAGACACCCAACAATGCACCAACAACTTATTCACAAACTTATTTCTGTACTGCATGGACACTTTTACGCATGTCACAAAGCACTGTCTCAACACTCAGTACTGCTGATTAAGGTGTATGTCCTACCCGGAATTTCCAAATTCGGTGGCAGCAGAACACTCGCCTACTCAACCACCAACCCACCATAAACACGGCAGGCAACCCACAAACAGTGGGTATCTAGCTGCAACTGCAGCCCAATAAAAGCTCCTTAGAAAGGAGGTGATCCACCCGCACCTTCCGGTACGGGTACCTTGTTACGACTTCGTCCCAATCGCCGATCCCACCTTCGACGGCTCCCTAACACGTTTAGGCCACCGGCTTCGGGTGTTACCAACTTTCATGACGTGACGGGCGGTGTGTACAAGGCCCGGGAACGTATTCACCGCAGCATTGCTGATCTGCGATTACTAGCGACTCCGACTTCATGGGGTCGAGTTGCAGACCCCAATCCGAACTAAGGCCGGCTTTCAGCGATTCGCTCCACCTCACAGTGTCGCAGCGCGTTGTACCGACCATTGTAGCATGTGTGAAGCCCTGGACATAAGGGGCATGATGATTTGACGTCATCCCCACCTTCCTCCGAGTTAACCCCGGCAGTCTCTCATGAGTCCCCAACCAAATGCTGGCAACATAAGACAAGGGTTGCGCTCGTTGCGGGACTTAACCCAACATCTCACGACACGAGCTGACGACAACCATGCACCACCTGTACACCAACCACAAAGGGAAACTACATCTCTGCAGCGATCTGGTGTATGTCAAGCCCAGGTAAGGTTCTTCGCGTTGCATCGAATTAATCCACATGCTCCGCCGCTTGTGCGGGCCCCCGTCAATTCCTTTGAGTTTTAGCCTTGCGGCCGTACTCCCCAGGCGGGGCGCTTAATGCGTTAGCTACGGCACGAAAGTCGTAGAAAGACCCTCACACCTAGCGCCCACCGTTTACGGCATGGACTACCAGGGTATCTAATCCTGTTCGCTACCCATGCTTTCGCTCCTCAGCGTCAGTAACTGCCCAGTAACCTGCCTTCGCCATCGGTGTTCCTCCTGATATCTGCGCATTTCACCGCTACACCAGGAATTCCAGTTACCCCTACAGCACTCAAGTTATGCCCGTATCGCCTGCACGCCCGGAGTTAAGCCCCAGAATTTCACAGACGACGCGACAAACCACCTACGAGCCCTTTACGCCCAGTAATTCCGGACAACGCTCGCACCCTACGTATTACCGCGGCTGCTGGCACGTAGTTAGCCGGTGCTTCTTATCTAGGTACCGTCACAAAAAGCTTCGTCCCTAGCGAAAGGAGTTTACAACCCGAAGGCCTTCATCCCCCACGCGGCGTCGCTGCATCAGGCTTGCGCCCATTGTGCAATATTCCCCACTGCTGCCTCCCGTAGGAGTCTGGGCCGTATCTCAGTCCCAATGTGGCCGTACACCCTCTCAGGCCGGCTACCCGTCGCCGCCTTGGTAGGCCATTACCCCACCAACAAGCTGATAGGCCGCGAGCTCATCCTACACCGAAAAAACTTTCCAACCACCACACTAAAGATGGTTCCTATCCGGTATTAGACCCAGTTTCCCAAGCTTATCCCGAAGTGCAGGGCAGATCACCCACGTGTTACTCACCCGTTCGCCACTCGAGTACCCTGCAAGCAGGGCCTTTCCGTTCGACTTGCATGTGTTAAGCACGCCGCCAGCGTTCGTCCTGAGCCAGGATCAAACTCTCCACAAAAAGAAAAATTTCAGAACAAAAAATCCTGAAAAAGGCCGTGAAAAGCCCAAACCTAACCAAAAGAACAAACCACCACAAACCCACAAAAGCAGGCTCATGCTGGCGTCCAAAAATTACTACAAAGAAAAAATATACTGCCTCCCCAACCCGACGGGGCACAAAAAAGGGAGACAAAAAGTTGAACACAATCACATGCCAACCAATCCATCAATGCAGCCGAAACACTAAACAGTATTCAAAAAGATGCGTATTCCAACACCTTACCGGCACACACCAACCAACAAACCAACTCTAGGCTTGCCGGCCAACAGACCAATCAACACACAACCATGCACACAAAAATAAAAAATAAGTACATTGGCACACTATTGAGTTCTCA
>NZ_JBEHGF010000047.1:0-4759 GCF_040225725.1 Corynebacterium sp. KPL4015
TACGGTGGTCGCCAGCCTCATTCATAAGGGGCCCACCGTCAGTTACAGATACACCACACTAGTGGACGCAACCCCGCGAGGTCCCTACTTCAACCCAGGACTACTGCAAAAATGGGTAGGACGGGGAAAGATAGAGTTAAAACTCAACCTCTCTGCCCCAGCAACTTATCCGCTTAGGGATATTATTCGGAACCTACAGAACTGACATGGACCTCATAAAGACCAAGCCCGACCGGGATTCATTCACCTGGAATCAGGTACACAAAGTCGGAAGCAATCTGCGCAAAGGCACCCCGTACGACGAGGAGATACTTCTTCGATTCCTCGAGCACCAAGCCGTTCTCTGCGACGCTCTGATGGAAATAGCAACCAACACAGTCAGATGCCTAATTTATCCATTAAATGAACAAGAAGGATCGATCAGGCCTGACTCGGGCGATTATGTATTTGCCGCTAGGGTTAAGACATTCGGCACGCTTATAGAAAAACTTCGGAGGATGCCAACATATCCGCTGGAAAACATCTGGGACGTGTCAGGGCTTAGGTTTGACTGCGATTTAACCCTATCCGAGCAAACTAAGATAGCTGAACTTTTTAAGGAAGATTTTCTAAACGCCGGTGCAACCAAGGTCGAGATTAGTGACATGAGAGAGAATGCGCACTCCGGTTACCGAGCCATACATTTGCACCTTGTCACCCCTGCGGGGCGCGCTGAGTTTCAAATAAGAACAGCCATGCAGGCCCAATGGGCGAACCTCTACGAGGTCGCTGCTGATATCTACGGCAGGGACATTCGCTACCTGGAATTTGGTGCGAAACCGAACCCCGCGGCTCGCACGGAGATGGAACTTCTACATGAGGCTTCTGACACTGTCCATCAAGCGGAGAGAGTCGCTGATAGTGTCTTCATCCCCTTTAGCTCCACGAGGCGAGTCGGCCCACTGCATTCGGAAATTCGTCAGCTGAGGAGCCGTGCTTTTGGCATACTCGAAGATAGACTTTCGGAATTAGTTAAAGTACGGTCAGACATCGCGCAGAAAGGAAAGTGACAAGCTCCATGCCAGCATTCTTGATTGAATACCATCGCAAAAAGGGCACTGTCCGATGTGAAAAGTTCGATTCACTCTCCGCAGCTACGCGTGAACGATTGCGTTTAGACCGATCCAATAATGACCCGGATATGGAAATTGTGGCGGTTGCTAGCGCGAGTGAGGAAAACCTCCGCCAGTCACACTCCCGATATTTCTCCGGAGCGTAGCAGTCACGGGGAGCTGAATGGCCGCCTGATGGCCTATTAGGAGGCTCCTCGAAGCTCTTTATACCTGTGAAGCCTCGAGACTTTTTCGCAGCATGCCGGCTTTTTGTCTACGCTGGGTCTTTCAGTACTTGGCCACCTTCGAAAGGCTCGACAATGTCACTTCCGGCACCATCTCGTACCTCCTATGCCCTGGTTACGGGCGCTAGTCAGGGCATTGGAAAGGCGATGGCCCACGATTTCGCGGCAATGGGCTATAACGTCATCCTCGTTGCCCGGCGCGGCGAAATCTTGGAAGACATAGCCGCAGAACTTGAGCGCCGCCACCACATCGAGGCCATTGCCTTGCCCGCGGATTTGGCCACCGATGAGGGAGTCGAGGCAGTCATTGATGCCATCTCCTCCAAAGAAGTCTCCATCCTGGTCAATTCCGCCGGCATCGCCAGCTTCGGCCCCTTCATGGACCAAGACTGGGGCTACGAGTCCTCCCAATTCGCCCTGAACGGCACCGCCGTGCACCGCCTGACCCGCGCCGCGTTAAAACACATGCTCCCGCGGCGCACGGGCGCTATTTGCAATGTGGGCTCCACGGCCGGCAATATCCCCATTCCCAATAACGCGACCTACGTTTTTACCAAGGCCGGGGTGAATGCGTTTACGGAGGCGCTGCACTATGAGCTGAAGGGCTCTGGCATCAGCTGCACCTTGCTTGCTCCTGGTCCGGTGCGCGAGGCCACCATCGCCGAGGAAGACCAGACCATTGTGGATAAGGTCGTGCCCGATGCGCTGTGGACCACCTATGAGTCCTGTTCCAAAGAGACCATCGCGGCCATGCAAAAGGGCCAGCGACGCGTGGTCCCTGGCCCCTTATCAAAGGCGATGAACGTGGTCAGCAAGGTGCTGCCGACCCCGGTCATCGCGCCGCTTATCGGGCGTTTTTATTCCCAGATGGGTTAGCTTTCAGTATTCTTGCCGGCTGCTTGACTACCGGCCACTTGTGCCGCCGCGCGAGCATTTTTGCGGTCCACCCAGAAGTCCGCATTCTTGATGCCCACTGCTTCTGGGTCGAATTCCGGTTCCTTGCCCGCCTTCTTTTGCTTCTCGTAGTCCTTCAGGACCTTAAGCGCCGGAACCTGCAGGAAGAGGATAGCGATGATATTTAGCCATGCTGTGGTGCCGACACCGATATCGCCCAGCGCCCAAGCAGAGCCCGGAGTCGTGGTAGCGCCCACGATGACCGAAACGATGATGAGGATGCGCAGCGCCCACACCAGGCCGCGGCGGATTGGGCGGGACTTAACCCAACGGTTGAAGTAGGTCAGGTTGACCTCGGACATGTAGTAGTACGCCAGCACGGTGGTAAACGCGAAGAAGGCAATGGACACGGCGATAAACGTCGGGCCCCAGCCGGAAAAGACGCTATCGAGGCCGGATTGGACGAAGCCGGGGCCGACCGCGACGTCATCGGGAAGCGAGCCTTGGTAAACAACCTCGCCGTCCTCGGATTCGCCGCGGAAGACGGTGTACATATCCGTGGAGATGATCATGAACGCCGTAGCGGAGCAGACGAAGAGGGTGTCGATGTACACGGCGAAGGACTGCACGAAACCCTGCTTAGCCGGGTGGGAGACCTCAGCGGCGGCAGCAGACTGCGGGCCGGTACCCTGACCAGCCTCGTTGGAGTAAATACCGCGCTTAACGCCCCACATGATGGCCACGCCCAGCATGCCGGAGAACCCGGCCTCGAGGTTGAAGGCAGACTTAAAGATGAGGCCAAAGACCTCTGGAATCTGCGAGTAGTTAATGAGCATCACGACGATGGAGATGCCGATGTAGATCACGGCCATAAACGGCACGACCAGGGTGGCGAAGTTAGCGATGCGCTTGACGCCACCGATAATGATGATGGCCAAAATGCCGGCCAGGACTACCGCGGCCCAGGTGGAGTTAATACCCCACGCGGTATCGGCAGCCGCGGCCACAGCATTTGCCTGAATGCCCGGCAGGAAGTAGCTGGTCGCCAGAATCATGGCGATGGCAAAGAGGATGCCGTAGACCATCATGAATGGCGCGGCCTTGGTGTGCTTATACGCCTTTTCGATGTAGTAGGCCGGGCCACCGCGGTACTCGCCGGTGTCCTGGTCCTTTTCTTTATAAATCTGCGCCAGGGTGCACTCGATGAAGGAGGTGGACGAGCCCAAGAGGGCCACCGCCCACATCCAGAACACCGCACCAGGGCCACCGAAGGCAATGGCCGTGGACACGCCGGCGATATTACCCACGCCCACGCGGCCAGATAGCGAGACCATCAGCGATTGGAAGGAAGAAACACCGTCGTCGGATTTTTCGCCCTTAGAAATTTGTCGCAGCATATCTGGAATGCATCGGACCTGCAGGCCCCGCGTTACCACGGTGAAATAAACACCCGCACCCAAGCACAAAAAGACGAGGGCGGGCGACCAAATTATGGAATTGAGGGCATCGAGAAAGTTTGCCATCGAAAAACTCCTTAGTGATTCGCACCTCCCTTGTGAAGCACGATATAGAAAGTATGCCGTAAATCACTTCCCCGTGTCGGTAAAACGATAGGTAAATTTTTCTTTTCGCTTTATGGGATGCAGATCGGGGCGCGCGGAGGGCCCTGCCGGCCGGGGCTAGAATGGAACGCATGTCTTCTCCCGAAATCGCCGCAAAATATGATCGCCTCGTGTGGATCGACCTGGAAATGACCGGCCTCGACCCAGAACGCCACGTAATCGTCGAGGTGGCCGCCGTCATCACGGACGGCAATCTCAACATCCTTGGCAAGGGCATCGATCTTGTCGTCCACGCCACCGAAGAGGAACTATCCCAGATGGATTCCTTCGTCACCGAGATGCACGCGAACTCCGGCCTCGATAAGGAAATCCGCCAGTCCACCACGACCATCCGCGAGGCCGAGGACGCGGTACTAGCGCTTATTAATGAGCACTGCGAGCACCCCACTCCCCTAGCAGGCAATTCCATCGCCACCGACCGCACCTTCATCCGCGCCTATATGCCGCGGCTGGATGAGGCGCTGCATTACCGCATGATCGACGTCTCCACCATCAAGGAGCTCGCTCGGCGCTGGCACCCGCGGGCCTACTATAACCAGCCCGATAAGGGCATGGCCCACCGCGCGCTGCAAGACATCATCGAGTCCATCCGCGAGCTGGATTTTTATCGCCGCAGCGTCTTTCGCACCGACGAAGGCCCAACCTCCACCGAAGCCGAGGACCTCAAGGCCGAAACCACCGCCGATTACCAGGCGTTTTTGTAATTTACGCGGCGTGAGTTAACCTATATCTCGTTGCTTTCGCGCAACGATGGTGGCTGTAGTTCAGCTGGTAGAGCACCAGGTTGTGATCCTGGTTGTCGCGGGTTCGAGTCCCGTCAGCCACCCCAATGTCATGAGTCGCGACATGCTTGACAGGTCAGTCGCGACATCGTTGACAAACCGGCATCTCAGTCGTTTTTGTTCTG
>NZ_JBEHGF010000048.1:0-4743 GCF_040225725.1 Corynebacterium sp. KPL4015
AACGAAACAAGCCGACTGGGTAAATCCCAGTCGGCTACCAGTCGCGCGCAAAACAACACACCTAAAAATCCCGAGTTGAGGATCCGCCCCCGTCCGCCCCACCCGCGAGATTGACAAACTACATAGGAACACCCCCCTTGGTCGCCCTATCCCGTAATACTGCAATCGTGAGCGCTCCAAGAAATTTGGCAATCAACTAATCGTGGCTGCCTTTTCTTCATCCGGCCACACCGTCACTGCTTTGTATGTGTAGTAGACACACGCTACGAACACAACAATATTTCCAAAGATGAGCCACTGCGGTACATCGTTCGGCAGAATTATCTGTAGAACAGCACTCACAAAACAAAGCAAAGCAATGTTTGTACTCAACGCAATGATCAGTATTCTACGTCCAAGGCTCATTTGATTCCTTACTTTTCGTGTTACTTATATTTATCCGCACTGATCAGCAGCGGTTACGATAGAACCAGATGCGGTTGCCATGGTAGCTGCAGCCATCGTAGGACCAATAGGACCTGTGAGCGGTGCAGAGGCGACTCCGACGGCAGCTGCTGTAGTCCCTCCGACCCCTAGGAGGACGGCTCCCGCACACCCAGCAGCAGACCGGGGTTGAATGAGGGTTGCGTCGACCAACTCTGGATCAACATTCGTTGAATACTTTGCAGTGATCTGGTCACCCTCAACCGAGTATTCGATGTTTACTTTCTCTCCAGTAGTGAGAGTCTTTGAAGTGGGCAGAGCTTCTTCTTCGCCCTTCGGGCTTTCTACAAATACTGTGTCTGCTTCTTTACGAACGTTACCGTTTACTACTTCAGCGGAATATCCGCTCTCATCAGCGTTATTGATTACGAGAAGCGCTTGTCGCTCCTTTTGTGCCTTAGCAATCCTTTCCCCAAGAACATCATTCCCCGCCCCTGTGTTAGTTGACTGCTGAACCTCGTTCTGAGAAATCTCTGCGGACGTAGCGACTGGCACTGGTACGAGCACAGAAGCTAGAGCGATAGAAGTAGCAAGCTTAGTTCCAAACTTCAAGGAAGAACCTCTTTCTGAATTCTCGAATACGAATAAACTCAGGTAGATGATAATACATTCGCTTAACCTTCGCAGGACATAACTGAGGTTGCCCTCGTTTGGTGGACACCCGATTAGTGCGGATTTTGTGTCCGTAAGAGAGGATGTTCATTGTGAGTCAACAACGCCAGAAATACACGCCGGAGTACCGGCGTGAAGCCGCGAACCTGGTAATCGAGTCAGAACGCCCGATTGCTCATGTAGCGAAAGAAATTGGTGTCGCACCTGACCTTTTAGGCCGATGGGTAAAAAATGAGCGTCAACGCCTAAGGATCCTCCGATGGATTAAGCGAGGCTGATCTTCGTGCTGAGAACGCTCGTCTGCGTCGTGAGCTGGCTGAAGCCAAGATGGATAATGAGTTTTTGTCAAAAGCGACAGCCTTCTTCGCTTTAAGGCAACGCGATCAGAAAAGTTCGACTTAATGCAGCCAGAGCAAGGCTAACTACAGTATCAAACGCATGGCACGACTATTAAAAGTGGGGTTGCCCGCAAATCGTGGACACGTAGTAGAGCTACCTAGTGGTTAGGCAGCTATTTCTTTTCTGCTGGTGGTTAGGCTGGTGTGGTTCTCGAAATCGACGGGGCTGACCATCCCGAGTGCGGAGTGCCGGCGCCGACGGTTGTAGACGGCTTCAATCCAGTAGGCAACGGCCTGACGCGCAGCATCGCGGGTTGGCCAGCGCTTCCGGTCGTAGAACTCGGTCTTAAGCGTCGACCAGAACGACTCAGCCATCGCATTATCGAAACACACCCCAGTACGCCCCACAGACTGAGCAACACCTAGGTTGCGGCACACCTCCCAGAGCTGCTCGCTGGTAAATTGTGTTCCCCGGTCGGCGTGAAACACCAGCCCGTCAGGAACGTCACCACGCAGTGTATGTGCCATCCGCAGTGCTCGTTCGACCAGGAATGTATCTTGCACGCTATCCATAGCCCAGCCCAGCACCCTGCGGGAATGACCATCGCGAACTGCGCATAAGTACAACCAACCCTCGCCGGTTCGCAGGTAGGTAATGTCTGACATCCATACTCGATTGAGCTCGCCGGTATCAAACATGCGCTTTACCAGGTCAGGAAGACTCGACTTACGTTTAGATTGAATCGTTGTCGCTGGGACGAAGGCACGCGGTGAAATTCCTTCAATTCCCATCAGGCGCATCCGCTTAGCCACAGTCTTGCGGTTAAGAACAATCTGGTAGCGCTCACCTAGTTCTGCGGTGATTCGCGGGGCACCGTAGACCTCGTTGGAGTCTTTCCAGATCTGATGAATCTTGCGATCAACATCATCGTAAAATGCTGCACGATCATCCTTACCGGATAAGCGTTGCTGCTGCATATGGGCCCATTTGTAGTATCCAGACCGAGATACCTTCAAAAGGCGTGCCATGCGATTGATACTGAAATTCGCCTTCTCCTGCTGCATTAATTCGAACTTTTCTGATCGCGTTGCCTTAAAGCGAAGAAGGCTGTCGCTTTTGACAAAAACTCATTATCCATCTTGGCTTCTGCCAGCTCACGACGCAGACGAGCGTTCTCAGCACGAAGATCAGCCTCGCTTAATCCATCGGAGGATCCTTAGGCGTTGACGCTCATTTTTTACCCATCGGCCTAAAAGGTCAGGTGCGACACCAATTTCTTTCGCTACATGAGCAATCGGGCGTTCTGACTCGATTACTAGGTTTGCGGCTTCACGCCGGTACTCCGGCGTGTATTTCTGGCGTTGTTGACTCACAATGAACATCCTCTCTTACGGACACAAGATCCGCACTAATCGGGTGTCCACTAAACGAGGGTAACCTCACTTCCTACGCCATGGCAGCGACTGAGTCGGACTCTGTGAAGAAAACGGACATTCAGACTGAGATTCAGGTTCTCGAGTCAACTACTGATAGTGCAAAGCTGAAGATTGAGGATGGAAGCGTTAAAGAAAATGCTGACGGTACCGTCACTATTTCTAATGACGAAACGGGAGATTCCGCCACTTTGAAGTCTGCAGTCCTACTCTCCGATGGTTCTATATCCCATATTGACTACGTTGTTGATGGAAATGAGATCGGTGCGACCCTTTCCACACCGGTTGTCGAGGGAGAGAAGGAGCCGGTTGTTGATCAAGGGTGGGCTGAGTGCGCTTTCGGAACGATCGGCGCTATTTCCGCTGTTGGTATGATTCCAGTGACAGGCGGAGCAAGTGCAGTTATTCTTCCCGCAATGGGCGCAGGTGCCGCTGCAGGAGGAGCTTCTTATACTTGTGTTCAGGCCGGTAAGAAGAGCTAATTATATAATAGTAAGATGTAAATTCTAGTTTCTACCTAATGCTACATACAGGAGAACTAAAAGGTATGTATAACGAAAAAAGACAGCAAATACGAATGGCAGTTTCTATTGCATGTTTGGTTTTGCTCTCCATTTGTGTTGGAGGAATGGCAGGAACCGGAAACCTAGCAATGACACTTTGGTTTACTGGAGTTTGGCTTCTTGTAGCGCCTGTGGGTATCAAACAGATCTATGATGTCAAGAAGTCTGAACAGCTAAGGGATAATCTGGTATCTAAAGGCTAATTGTCTCTTTTACGAATGCTCCCGAATCTGCAACTGAATTTTGTTTACAACTGGGACTTACTAGCAGAGCTCGGGAGTATTCTTATGCTAAGCGGTTTGTGGATGAAGTGTTTACGGTCGCGAGTGAAGTGCCCCGAGTTTTGTTCCTAGGCATTTGCCTTGATTTCTATTAATTCCTGTGGCGGGTTCTGCTTCCAAAATTCGTTCGCGAAAAAGCTGATGCAGCCTTCAGCAGCTCGTTAGTGTCGCGTAGCTCTTGATTTTCACGGCGAAGCCTCGCGTTCTCAGGCACAGGTTCTGGGATGTTTCCTGCACGGCGGGCAGACTTAAGTCCATTGACGGGCCGTGTGCCATGAAACCCCCCGCTTTGGAGCTACTGCCTGGCACGCGGCTTGCATGGACATAATTTCCATCAAGGTGCGATCTTCCAGAGACGGTCCACACGATCCTTGGCATGTTCCAGATTTTCCCATCTACTCAAACGGAACAAAACCTGGGACACTTCAGTTTAACCATATGGCCTGCCATACCGCACGTACTGTGGGGCGTATATTCACCCTGGCACATCGCCCCGTATCTATGCGTTTTTCAACGCCCGATACACCGTAGGGCGAGTAACTCCGAATTCCCGCGCCAAGGCTGCCTTTGACTCCCCTGCCAGTGTGCGCCGCTTAATCTCTACTACTTGCTGCGGGCTAAGAGCAGGCTTGCGGCCTTTGTACTTGCCGGCCTTTTTCGCCAACGCAATCCCCTCTGCTTGGCGTTCGCGGATAATGGCCCGTTCAAACTCCGCGAAGCTACCGAGAATGCCGAGCATTAAATCTGCGCGTGGATCTGTGGTGTCTTTCGCAAACGCGAGATTCTCATGCAGGAAAGTAACAGTCACACCCTTGCCGGTAAGTTCATCGACAATACCGCGAAGATCTGTAAGTGATCGGGCGAGGCGGTCGATCGACGAGACGACGAGTTCGTCCCCGTCGCGCACATAGGCCATGCACTCGCCAAGTCCAGGGCGGGCAGTCTTGGTGCGGCCGGGGTCAAGTCCGTTTGAGTGGTGTTTCTACCTTTCGATAGAGCATGCAGTGTGATGGTGTCAGGGGCCAGCACGTG
>NZ_JBEHGF010000049.1:0-3136 GCF_040225725.1 Corynebacterium sp. KPL4015
CTGATGTCTTTGAAACCAAGTCTTCGGCTATACTGACCACAGCAGCATAGCTAGCCCCCGATGTGTCCACTTTCCGGAGGTCAGGCCCCCACCGTCAGTTACAGATACACCACGCTACTGGACGCAACCATTCAAAGGTGAACTGTGCTGTCGTGTTTTAAGCTAATGCGCGCGCGGGGGTTTCGCAATACTCTCACGCTGGGACGCTCGCCATTCCTCCCTTGCTACAGGTAAGAGTTGTGCAGTCGTGTGATGCCGTCTTATATACAGACGTCACCCCCTCCCGATTTCTGGATAAAACAATCGCGACCACGATCAATGCCGCGCCGACCATTAGCTCGTCACTATGCACACTCAGCCATGAGCAGCTGGCGGCAATGGACGCTATTAATGCGATGAATACCAGCCCGGCTTTCGGTAAAGTGAAGCGTCTTAGGCAGAGTTCAACCCTTCCTTAGCTGAGGTAGGAACTAAACCCCGGACGCTTCATCCCCCTAGGCGTGTTCCGTTTAGGTTAGGTCGGAAACGAGAAAAGGGCATCAAGGGCGGATTTCAATAACTCCTTGTGGCGGGATTCTGAATCCAAATCTCCCTGACACTCTCAAGGCGTCACAACTCCATAGTTAAGAGCTACTTAACCCTTATGTACCCTTTTTGATAGATGCACCAATTTGGCCACAGTACCCGCATGAGTACTGTGGCCAAGTTTTGGAAGACAGTTTAGCAAGATCCTATCACTTTTTATCAAGTGATTAATAAACTGCTAGCTCCACTTAAAACACCGATCATGCCGCTGCTCGACGAAAGACTATATGGTTATTGGGCCAGAAAAAGTAGCAGATGGCTAGGAACGCCACGACTATTCGCCCAACCAAGCTAGGGAAGAAAGCTGTAATAGCTATCGTTGCAGCAAAGAGGAAAATGGAACGCACACGATGCATCCAAGGAGATACCGCTTTTTCACCCATGATCATGGAAATACCAAAAAGGATTACTCCCAATATTGAATAGAGCCACAAATATCCAGAATTGAAAAAGTGCTCAACTCCATGTTTCTCAATAATATCCGAGGGGAATATAGTGACAAAAGCCCACAGAGATTCTGGAAAGCGAATAAACTTTGGATCTTTATCCGTCCGCATTAGTCATCCTCAATCTCTGCGGTAATTGGCGGAAATCCCCACTTAGAGTACCAGGTAATACCTTTACCCTGCGCGACCGCCCCTGTGATTTTAGTAGCGAGATCGACAAAGTAAGTTGCCCCAAGAAGGCCGGCAGCGCCAGAAATAGCAGCTCCGATCGGCCCGCCTGCTACAGCACCCCAAGCAAAGAATGCCGCCTCAAGAGCAGCTGGCCCTTCCATTGCCGCTGCGGTAAGAGTTGCAGCCGTCCCAACCGTCAAATCGCTATTTGATATGTGGCCGAGCTTGTGATCATATGTAGTGACAATTTTTGGCTCGTTTTCCTTGTGCTGAACAATGCTTTCATCCTCAGCAAGCACTGAGTGGAAAAAACTGACATCTTTGTCTTCGAAACCATAATCACTACGAAGCTGATCATCGTTGAGATCGGACTTGAGGTTACCCTCATCGTCGTAATCAATATGTTCACCGACGTTACTAATTAGCTCAAGCTGCTTCTTCTCTTCAGGAGTGATCTCCTTAAGAGACCTATCAAATTGCTCTTCAGACCAAACAGGAGTTTTCTCTGCTTGTTCAACCGTTTCGGCAGAAGCTGCGGGGGCAATACCTGCAGTGATTAGAGACACAACTGTCAGAAGTGCGACTCGATTCATGATAGAACCTTTCTGTATCGATAGGCGGAACAAATCTAGGATACACGCCATCCTGACATCCCGCTTCTCAGATGAGCCGCATCCTACAGCATGTGGAATACTCTCGCTGGTGGAATGAGAATTGCGGGATTCCCGATGTTTCATAAATGAGAGTTCTCGCCTGTGATAGGTTCAATCAAAATGATATTCGCGAATTGCTCCGAGTAGCCAACACGGCTTTGAGCCATTCAATAAGCCCGAACCCGGTAGCTCCAGGGGCAAGCTCGAAGGTGCTGCGCCGGACGAAGGAGCCATCGGCGGGGACTGCTCGAACAGCCACCAGGTTTTCCCGTCGGTGAGGATTCCGTTGTAGCGGGAACCATCTTGGCTCATGTGGGTAGTGACGTAGCCAGCGAGTTGGTTGATGTAGTCCGCGTCGGCGCTCTCGTTGGTGAGCCGCTTTTTACTTCGATGACAGTGGCTCCGGTGGCGATGTCGATTCGTCGGTGAGAACCATCACCGATCTGCTCTTCCAACCGTGGGGTATCCAGGTCGAAGTCGGCGGTAGTCAGCAGGGTCTTGATGTCGGACTGAATGTCAGCTTCAGTGCGCTCAGTGGCGTCTGGGGACGCCAGGCGAGTGATCAGGGATTGTGGTGTGGTCATGGCTTTCTAAGGTGGGTAGGTAAGTCTTAGTTGTTGATTCTTTCACAACGCACCCGTAACAAGGGCTGGTTGGTGGCAACCAAATCTTTGATTTGGGCGGCAGCCCAACGAGCCGCAAGGCGAGGCGGGAGTATAAACCATAACCCACAATATGACGGTTCTGTTGGTTGATCGGCTGGGGATATAGATCTACAGGGATATAGTTATAAGCCACCTGGGAAAATAGGTAAATCCCTGTGTATAACTAGCAAGATGATGGCAGATCAGCGCAAAGTGCTTTCAGGTAAAAAGAAAGCGCGCCGGAGGGCGCTAGTCTTCTGTGTTCTGTCTAGTCGAGTTCTGGACGAGACGGCCGCTGTCGGACTGAGGTGACTGTCTTGATCAACGTGACACCGGTCAGTATTGGAGGTAATTCCAGCGTTAGGCCACACACAGAATGTCATGAATGGCCTTCTTGATGTCGTTGCGAAAGTTTCTTCGCTCTACCGCAGTAGTCCATTTTGTCGAAAAGTTCTCGGCGATCATATCCGAGGTGAAGGTGTAGGCTTCCCGATTGTTTTAGCGGTACTGTTGCAAAGTTGGGCGGAGAGCAGCGAAGACTCAGTTTCTCATTTCCTGATGGCCGCTGCGTGTGGGCGTTGTTAGGCCGTCTCGAAGACCTGGTTGACGATCACCGCGTCCGGGTTCGGTTGCCCGT
>NZ_JBEHGF010000050.1:0-3084 GCF_040225725.1 Corynebacterium sp. KPL4015
CTTCGGTAACACCGTAGTCATTATCGGTGAAACTCCTTCTAGATCAGAGCCTCACACACAAACTTCCTAACACCCTCACCCGCAACAAGGAATAATAGAAATCAAGGCACCTGTCTAGGACCAAAACACAGGGCACTACACATTCTTGACGGAGCTGTATTCCATTCCGATCCCGGCATTGCGTACACCTCACAAGCCTTCAGAAATTACTGCTCGTCGTTGAGGCTGTAACAGTCCATGACAGTGGTAGGAACGAGTGCTGATAACGCCCTAGTAGAATCGGTTTAACTCCACCCTCAAGCGGGAAGTCTTGCCTGACAGGAAGGTCGTTGATAATCCGATCCCTTGTCGCCGGGAAGTCTTTAGGTGGTGCATGCGCTATAACACGCGCCGGCGGCACTCCTGGTGCAATCTTGTAGCGCCGGATGACTTTGAAGCCGAGATTTCAGCTACACTGACTAAAGCAGCATAGCTAACCCCCCGACGTGTTCACTTTCCGGGGGTGGGCCTATACGTAACCGAATGCACCCTTCAAATGAATTCACAGCTTTGAAAACTCTTTGGCTGATGATTTATAATCTCGAAGACAGGTGCGCCACTGAGTAGAGGGGGGAAGGTAGTTTGCAATCGAATGGGGCCACTATATAGGAGGGGACAAAGGTCGCAGGGCGAAAAGCTACTAATCAACTAGCTCTAGACTGCTCGGACCGTTTGCGAATTGCATACAAACCATGCTGCGCACACAAACATGGAGAACTATCCTAGTCTCCGACACATCCACTTTCTAGCGCCAGAGTGAGTACTGAATCCTAAAAACAAAACACGTAACAGCAAGCATTGAAAATAACTCAAAACCAAGGATGAGATCTGTGACTTTTTAATATCACGGAAGATCCTTTACAAATTACAGATTGTAGGATATTCTAAGCCTGCATTCACTAGAATCCAAACCTTAAGGAGTCCCAGTTGAAGCGTAAGGTCAGTCTCGGAATCGCAGCAGCTGCGTTAGCTATGACTACCGTTACTCCCGCTGCATTTGCGCAGGAAACTACCACTTTCGACAACGGAATTGTTAATTCCGAATTTTCTTTGGATAAAAAGGAATCCACTAAAAAAGACCCCAAGGAGCAAGCCGAGCTTACCGGCAAGCACTTGGATAACGCAAAGAAAGGCGTAGAGACGGCGAAGGGTATCGTCGACACCCTCAATGGACTGGGTGGTCTGTTCGGGCTTAATGGCGGTAAGTAATCCCCCTCCAACCCCCAGATATTCGCACGATTGCGCTTGAACCCGAACCGTAATGATGGATCTGTTAATCCGCGATGGCCGGGTCTTGAAGGTCTAATCCTTATTTCGCACTAGGGTTAGACCTTTAGCCTTTTCTGTATCCTTCGTTGTTGTAACAGGCGACAAACTCGTAGAGTGCTTAAGTGTACCTTTTTGACGATGGTAAAGGGGTACCGTAGCGATTCTCCGCCTTGAATTTGGCGAAAATTCCCCTACTTCGGCGTTGGTGTGACTGTTGCATTTCGAGAAATGCAACATCGATCTTTGGGGTCTTTGACGAAATGTAGCCAATAGAACTTAAATATCAAAAAGGAATGGCGTGCCAGCAAATTGCGGACGCGTAGTGGAGCTACCTCGTGGTTAGGTAGCTATTTCTTTTCTGCTGGTGGTTAGGCTGGTGTGGTTCTCGAAGTCGATGGGGCTGACCATCCCGAGGGCTTCAGTGTCGGCGTCGACGGTTGTAGACGACTTCAATCCAGTAAGCCACAGCCTGACGCGTAGCATCGCGGGTGGCCAGCGCTTCCGGTCGTAGAACTCGGTTTTAAGCGTCGACCAGAATGACTCGGCCATTGCGTTATGGAAGCACACCCCGGTACGCCCCACGGACTGAGCAATGCCCAGGTTGCGGCACACCTCCCAGAGCTTCTCACTAGTGAATTGCATTCCGCGGTCAGCGTGAAACACTAGCCCGTCAGGCACGTCACCACGCAACGTATGCGCCATCCGCAAAGCCCGTTCAACCAGGGAAGTATCTTGAACTCTGTCCATAGCCCAGCCCAGTACCCTGCGGGAATGGCCATCGCGGTCTGCGCACAAATACAACCAGCCTTCACCGGTGCGCAGATAAGTAATATCTGACTGAAGTGTCCCAGGTTTTGTTCCGTTTGAGTAGATGGGAAAATCTGGAACATGCCGAGAAAATTTGACCAGGATGCCAAGGACCGTGTGGTCCGTCTTGTAGAGGACCGCATCGTGGCGGAAAATATGTCGATGCACCCCGCGTGCCAGGCAGTAGCCCCAAAACTGGGGGTTTCATGGCACACAGCTCGTCAATGGACTTAAAACCTGCCCGCCGTGCAGGAAACACCCCAGAACCTGTACCTGAAGATTTAGCCGCCGAAAACGCGAGGCTACGCCGCGAAAATCAAGAGCTACGCGATACTAATGAGTTGTTGAAGGCTGCCTCAGCTTTTTTCGCGTCGGAACCAGGCCCCAAACGTTAAGAAATGATCCGGTTCATCGATAAATACCGGAATCGTTTCTCTGTCGAGTTCATCTGCACTGGCGTTAAAAGAATATCCGGGCTGGTGGGCTTATCACCTCGCGTGGTTAACGCCAATCCACAGACCACAGCCCGAGGACTTAAGTGCTCGTCGCCTTCGTGACGGTTGTTCTAGTTGAACGCATTAGTGCTGTTCATCGGGATAATTACGGTATCTACGGCGTGCGGAAAATGTGGCATGCTCTACGCCGTGAAGGAATTGATATCGGTCGTGAACAAACCGCCCGGCTGATGCGTCTGGCTGGTGTTTCTGGCAAAGGCACAGGCGGATCACCAATCACAACCCGAAAAGCTAACGTGCCTGATTTGCGCCCGGATTTGGTCGAGCGTGAATTCAAAGCCCAAGGCCTTAAACACGCTGTGGGTGGCCGATACTACCTATGTGCGCGCGAAGAAAGGCTTTGTGTATGCCGCGTTTGTCACCGACGTCTACTCCCGGAGAGGGTGTTAGGAAGTTTGTGTGTGAGGCTCTGATCTAGAAGGAGTTTCACCGATAATGACTACGGTGTTACCGA
>NZ_JBEHGF010000051.1:0-2935 GCF_040225725.1 Corynebacterium sp. KPL4015
AATGGCCGTGGCCTTTCCCGACCGCTTCGACAAATACCTATAAACCTAGCCCCACACACAAACAACTTGACACGCTCGCGGAAAACATGTCAATGCACCCCGCGTGCCAGGCAGTAGCCCCAAAACTGGGGGTTTCATGGCACACAGCTCGTCAATGGACTTGACCTCCAACAAAAACGCTACATGTCACTTTCAGCACTCGAACACACCAAGCACCTCATGCACCACCCAGGAGATCATCGTGGCGACCACCACCAGCTAACCGCCTAACCAGCACCCCGAACTTCATACCGAGCCGAAAGCACAAACCACTACACCACTACACGGGACTTGACCCTATTTTCCCAGGTGGCTTATAACTATATCCCTGTAGATCTATATCTCCAGCCGATCAACCAACAAAACCGTTCACTACGGGTTACTGTTTATGCTCCCGCCTCGCCTTGCGGCTCGTTGGGCTGCCGCCCAAATCAAAGATTTGGTTGCCACCACACACCCCAAAACAACCACACACCTTATTGCTCTCCACGTGGCCGTTGTATCTCCTAAACTCTTGGACAAAGAAAAAGAGCGGCAAAATCAGAAAAGGTAACTAAGTGCCCCAGGGACACTACACAGAAAACAGTGCTGACCGTAGTGTTCGATAGCGTCCAGGCTGGCATGTCGGTATGGGCCTCTAGGCTTAAGCCCATGGGCTTTTTAGAAAACCTCCTCAACCGCTACACCCCACGCACACCGGGCAAACCGGTCTTTGCGGTTATTGACACCGAAACCACCGGCTTTAACAAGCGCTACGACCGCATCATTGAATTCGCTGCCGTGCGTGCAGACAGCTATTTCAACCCCGTCGACTCCTGGCACACACTGCTCAACCCTGACGGCAAGGCCATTAAAAACTCCCATATTCACGGCATTACCAACGACATGGTGGCTACTGCCCCAACGTTTAGCGAGGTATATGGTGACTTCACCAGCTACATCGACGGCATGCATCTATTTGCCCACAACGCCCCCTTCGACTCAAAAATGATCATCGCCGAGACCGACCGCATGACCGGCGTCGACGATGACGAGGACGAGTTCTTCCCGTTTATTGACACCATTGACCTTGCCAAGCAAATACTCGACCGTGGCCCCTACAACCTACCAGCACTTCTTGACCGCCTGGGACTGGACAATCCGGACGCGCACGCAGCGGTAGCTGATGCGACCGCCACGGTGAACATGCTCCACGCCCTCTTCGGGTTCAAGCGCGGCGAAATTGGCCGCACGATTTTGCGTCAAGGCGAAGCATTTCACGCCACCAATACCTGGCGAGGAAGCCACGTCACACCACTACTCCCCCGCAATATATAGACCTACTACCAGCACACACTGGACACAGTGGCCTGTAGAAGTAGCCATATGCTTTCACATATGGCAAGACGTGCCACGCGGGTCAGTGGGGTCTTGGGTCCCTCGCCGTGCTCACGGTTGTTTTGGTCTTAATTATCCAGACCGTCAGCCGCGAACAAGCGCAGTACTTCCTGTTCCTTGTCACCCTCTTTCCTTTTGCCCACGCTGGACTCTCGTAGGAACTGGTGGTACCGCTCATTTCCTTTGGTCTATTAGTCCTGTGGACTAGCATTTTGGGGTCCGGTTCAATGCAGGAACCAGCAGGTAAAACTGCATACAGTCGGACATATGGAAGGGCTGACGACTGCGTATAAGTTTACTGCCTTGACGACAGCAAATTTCAGCTTTACTTTAGTATAAGTAAGGTGTTTCTTATGGTTAGGAAAACTGTGAATAAGACTAAGATGTTGAAAACTGCCGCTTCCCTTCTATCTGCCTTGGCTATCCTTCCTGTCTTGTCTGGAACCGCTCAAGCAGAAACGACACAAGGAAAGCAGGAAGAGTCCCAAACGATTATGGGCGGAAACTACCAAAGTACTGATCCAACGGCCTACAATTACCTTCCTGAAGGAAGTGATCCAGTTCCGAACACTGCGGATAGATCAGCATTCGGATCGGCCCAAATCAGCGGCTTTGGATTTACGTTTCAAGGGCATGACTTCAAAGTTCCCGTAGTGAATCTTGAGCATGCAATTAAGGGTAAAGGCGGTCACATAGACTCCGAAAGTGCATCCGTGACGTTTACTAACGGAACGCTGTGTAACTGGAGAGTGGACTACCAAAATAGAGACGAGAATGGGATTCATGCAACCCGTAAGGGGGCAACCCACAATGATTGCTCTCTTGGGCATGCACATGATGCCGGATTCAAAAACTTCGATGTTAAAAGCAATGCTGAGTGTGCACGTCTATTTGTAATGGGAGAATTTAAGGGAGAGCAGTGTCACGCAATTCATCCTTAGTAGCTCTGATGAAGATTGCGATTTTTATATCGTTATCGCTTTGTCTCGGGTATCTTATTGGCGGTTTAAATGCGATACACGTTGCTAAGGCTTTGGCTGAGGGGAATTCAACCTCATTAGCCGATATTTCTCGTAGATTAGAAAATGGTTTTTTCTACTTTAGAATCGCTGGAGTCTTTGCCGTCATTTTTCTCGTCGGAACTTATACAGTTTGGCGCAGGACCAAAGTCTCCCCTTAAATGAGATCTATACGGGCATCAGTTATTTATCCTATTTGGGTATGTGTGACACAATCGTGGGCCTTATCTTAGGCCTCAAATTCCCCTTCTGAATCGAGTAAACGAGGGCATTCCCGCTGGTGGGAGTGCCCTTTCCTATTTATTACTGCTGTCGTTTAGACGTAGACAGTGCGGGTAGTGGCGCATTCTCGGAAACATATATTTTCTATGTGTTTATCCATATGTCCTGCCATACGGCAGGCACCGTGGGTGCGCAGATTTAGAGCGTGTCAAGTTGTTTGTGTGTGGGGCTAGGTTTATAGGTATTTGTCGAAGCGGTCGGGAAAGGCCACGGCCATT
>NZ_JBEHGF010000052.1:0-2122 GCF_040225725.1 Corynebacterium sp. KPL4015
GTTCTCAGTACCTGGACATGGTGGTAGATTACCAATCTTGCCAGCTCGACTGGGCTGGATATCAGGTGTCCACCAAATGGGGGTCAGGTCCCAGATCTTCAGTGAGCCTGCTTGAAGCAAAATTTTTGGCGGCCTTGCGCAGGATGTCACGTTCTTCGCGCAGCTTCGCGTTTTCTTTTTCTAACTGGCGGATCCGTCTCACGACTCATTCGCTACTTGAGCTTTATCCTGCAATGCTTTTATGCGGGCACGTTTGCCGGTGCCGTACTTGGTGACCCATGAATGAAGCGAGGCACGGTTGATACCGAGCTCGGCTGACGCTGAGTTCAGCGAGAGTTCTCATAGAGAGCCACAGCATCGCGTTTGAACTGTTCTCAGTACCTGGACATAGTGGCAGATTACCAATCTTGCCAACCCGACTGGACTGGATATCAGGTGTCCACCAAACAGGGGCCAGGTCCGATAATGACTACGGTGTCACTGAAGAGAGGCCATACCCCAGCGAGGATTAACGAAGTCAGCGAGAAGCTGATGGAAATCCTAGGATCGCCGGCTTGATTAACGAATTGTCGACCCCACCAGTTAACGCTGGCTTGCGAACGAAGATGATACACATTTGAGCTACGGCCACTTGACATCGGTCTAGATGCTTGCGTTCCTTCCTTCAAACAGAATCTAAAGCCGATGAGATGGACTGCTCAGTACATGGGGATTTCTGGACCTTGGTTACGGAATTTTTCGAGCAAGGACCCGAATTCGACCTCCCATATATGAAACTCACTCGGCAAGAATGTAGGTTCCTTTTTCTGCCGAGAAACGACATCAGCTTGAGCTGCTTCACGCGTAGCAAAAGCAGCCAATATATCTGGGCTAATTTCCTGGTGGCGCGCGGAGGAATTTTGCGCATATCCTTCTCTAAAAACGAGATAAACGAGGTTCGGGAAATGGCACTTGTTTAGTTTCCCTCTCCAGCCCTGAAGGGGAACTTCTTCAGCCCAACAGGTCATATCTGAAGAATCAACATGCTCGCCCATGGCGCGCTCCTGCTCTCTGGTTAAAGCTACTCCGACAAATTCTTCGTCATACGTAGCTTCCATACGCGCAAAGAGCACAAAAATTTTAGCTTGGTTACTGTTATCTGAAGTTCTACCTGTTAAACCTTGCATGCTTCTCTAAACGGTTCAGTGTCAACAGTCGCAGTGTAAGTTTTATCACCGTCTACGATAGTTCCCGTAGTCGTGCCAATAAAGTTCGTATCCACTAAGCCATTGCAACGAAACTCAATGTTTTTCTGTTCGAGTTTGGATTGTCCCTGATTGTAAGAACGCGTAGGAACGCCAGACTTTAATGGTGCGTCTTTCCATACCATCCAATACTGGTACTTAAGTTTACTCTCGTGTTTGATAGAAGTTACCGGACGACTACACTTAGTCACCGGCTTAAAACCGATGATCCTTGCATCACCATCGCCGGTCTTAGTTCGTACATGAACTTCTGTAGGCTCGAGTACGCACGGTCCATAGTCTGGAGTTGCAGCGTACGGTTGAGCGGCGGGAGCACTACTATCGCCTTCTAGCTTTTCAACTCGTGTATAAACACCGCTCTCACCGGATTGTTCTACCGAAGCGGGAACCGTAGATGCCTCCGCCACCGAAGGAGTCAACGCAATAGCTAATGCCAAGCAGGAGCATGACGCGGACATCCTAGCTATTTTACTGAACAAAGCTCCACCCTCTCGTTTCTAGACACAATGAGTACCAATGCTAAGTCTAATTATGTATTGTCTCTTTTTCTATAAAAGTGAAGTGCCTCGTGTTTTGTTCCTAGGCATTTGCCTTGATTTCTATTATTACTTGCGGCGGGTTCTTCTTCCACAATTCGGTTTCCACCTCGGCCGGGGTTCGGTATCCCAGGCTTTGGTGGAGCCTTACCTCGTTCCACCATGACACCCACTCAAACGTGGCGATTTCTGCCTCGACAACATCATTCCACCTGCGAGTATGGATGAGTTCGCCTCTTGTGAGGGGCCGTTAACGTTTTCAGCTGAGAGTGTCTGATGGTTTGTGTGTGGGAACCCAACCCGCATAAGGAGATGAACCAGAATGACTACTATGGCGAGACG
>NZ_JBEHGF010000053.1:0-2089 GCF_040225725.1 Corynebacterium sp. KPL4015
AAGCCGAGACTTCGGCTATACTGACCACAGCAGCATAGCTAGCCCCCGATGTGTCCACTTTCCGGGGGTCGGGCCCAAGGCTTTCTTTGAGCATGTCGTGAAATCGCCACACGGGTGTTGGCTACGGGTGGGGTCTATTTCTTCTCCTGATGGGTATGGGCGTTTTACATGGCAGCGCGGTAATCGTCAGCGCACTGTGGCGGCTCACCGTTTTGCTCTTCTTGTCGCGGGTGCGTCGTTTTCCGCGCGCGAGGTTGCCGAGCATGAGTGCAACGAGCCGTTGTGTGTTCGGGTCGGTTGTGGTCATGTGCGTAAGACAACACAGCGGGAGAATCTTCGCTATGCGGTAGAGCTTGGCCGTCATGCGGGAAATAGGGTTGCTGTTACGGCGTTGAGTTCTCGGGTTGAGCGCTCGCGGCGGATTAGGAATGCGCTTCGTGATGGGTGGGACGAGCGTCGCTATCGTGAGGCAATCTTTGGTGTGGATAGTGACCAGCAGACGCTGTTTTAGTGTGCGGTGTTTGTGCCAGGGATTGGGTGGGGTGTTCCCGAGCTTCTTCACATCCACATGCACCAGCGACCCGGTATAGGGGTGCTCGTACCGGCGGACAGGCTCGCCCGTGGCCCGATCGGCGTACAACAACCGGTTCAGACGCGCGGTCGTGAGGATACGGTGGACCGTAGACGGGGCGATGCCGAGGCGGATAGCAAGCTGTACCGGCCCCTCCCGCAACCGCATTCGCAGGCTCACACACCGCTTCGGGACCGCTTTCGGGGTCTTGCTCGTCGACGTTCTTGGGCGCGAGGTCCGGTCATGCATGGACTCACCGACAAAGTATCGGTTGACCCACCTCTTCACGGTCGGCCAGGCGACCTGGAATCGGGCGGCGACCTCGCTAATGGGATGGCCATCGTCAACGACGAGTTGGGCAACTTTGAGGCGGTGGCGGGGCGTGAGGGCAGCGTTAGTTATTGTGGCTCATGGGGTTTTCGGAACGAGACGAAGGGGGCCAGCGCAGTGGCTGACCCCCTTCATAGGTGAGGGGGATTCAGGAGGAGAGAGCGGCGGTGGCGATCGTGTTGGCTAGTTCCTCGGGGCGGCTCCACATCGGCCAATGACCAGTGGGCAGGTCGATCATTTGTACGTCGATCAGGTCGTTGACGGCTACGAACATGGGGTGACGCGCCTGTGCCAGCTCAAGGACCTGGCTGGACGACAAAGAGCAGCAGATCAGAGTGGTCGGCACGGCGTGGCGCCGATCATGGGTCAAGGAGACCATGGCGCGGGCAACACCCGCAGGCTCGGGAACAGCGCGAGTGCGGAAGGTCTTGAGCTGGTCATCGCTGAGCCCCTCGAGGCTGGCCTGCTGACCAAGTGTGTCGAAGTCGGGCAGCGGGAGCTCCTCGACGTCCTGCGGCAGCTCCGGCGCGAAGGCTCCTCCGTCTTGCATAGGCCCGGAGTCGACCCAGATGACTCGGCGGAGCAACTGAGGGGCCTTGTCTGCGACGATGCTCACCGCGGCGTTGGCGCCGCTGTGCCCCACGAGAACGACGTCGCCGCCGGCCTGTTCGACAAGGGACTGGAGGGCGTCGACCTGGTCCTGCAGAGTCGTGTTCGTACGGTCGGGATCCTGCTCGTCAAGGCCCGGCGGGGTGACGGCCTTGACTTGAAACCCCTGATTCTTCAGGGCGGGCACGACGCCATCCCAGGCCCAGGCACCCAGCCAGTAGCCGGGAACGAGGATGACGTGCGGTTGATCCGTTGCGTTCGATGTCATGTGCTCCATGTTAGCAGGGCTCCTGGACAACGGAATGGCACTATTTATGGCATGAGTATGGCGATGGTTTCCTGGTGAAGCGCTCGGAACACCTCCACGCGCTGTCGGAGGGGCTAGCCCGCGAGTTGAGGTCTCTGTCCGGACGATTAAGCGAGACCTGACGGCACTCGAAGTCTCCGGGCGTGCCGCTGTGGTCCCGCCCTGGCCCAGGCGGAGGTTACCGGGGCCAGGCCCGACGCAGCAAAAGCCGTCGGTATTAATCCGCGTGAGGCTTTGGACATCGATAAAGGAGTAACCAAGCTCAATGGTGT
>NZ_JBEHGF010000054.1:0-1807 GCF_040225725.1 Corynebacterium sp. KPL4015
TACTACGGTGGTCGCCAGCCTCATTCATAAGGGGCCCACCGTCAGTTACAGATACACCACACTAGTGGACGCAACCTGCGGCCGGAAATCTTATCTTCAAAGAACCGGTCAATCCTGCCGGAAGCATTGAGTAGTTCTTTCTGGCGCTGATTATTCTGCTCCACCGTGGAGACACGGATATAGCCCACCCGCTGCCCATGCGAACCGGAGTCATTGCCCATTAGTCTTCGCCCCGCGAAGGTTTAAAGGCAGAATTCTCTTGTTCTATGACCGCATCACGATACGACTCGATTGCATCCGAGAGGGCGTACAGTTGAATGCCGTCGAGACCGTCCGCGTCAGCAAGCAAGGCTTGTACAATCCTGCCCAACGCCTGCTGCCCCGACGACAATCCACCATGCAGATCTTTCACCCGTGCCAACGCGGACACTTCATCAATATGACTTTCAATATGGAAACCGTCAGACGATAACACCATACTCACCACTTTCTGTAAATATAAGGCCCAGACCCCGCTAGACACGTGTAAAACAATGTTAGGAACGGCCCTATTTTACAGGAAACATTCTACCCCAAACTGGCGTAACAATAGGGTGTACCTTGTTCTTCACAAGCCTGACTCATTAATTTCAAAACTATGATAATTAACATAGGCATTAATCTATGTATCCAGGTGTAAAGCGCGCTATCCTAAAAGTGCTGGAAACAGCGACATCATCTTTCCCCAAGGAGTATAAAATGCATAAAGTAGCGAAAGGCCTAGCGGCAGCTTTTATTGCTGTATCTATGTCGACAGCTCAAACACCAGCGATGGCAGTCCAAGCCCCACCATCACAAACGTTCACAGAAACACGTGCAGTAAGTCAAAATCCTGCCGAAACTCCCGCTTTCCTCGGCGGCGAGCTTCATGGACTCACAACTCAAACACTGTCAGTTGATGAATACGGTGAAGTTACCGCAACCATCAATAATGACACCGGAGAAGTGACTACTACTTACCCTGACGGTTCAGCCAAAACAATCACCGCAGAGGAAAGCGCACAAGCACTTCGAGCTCGTCTTAATGAAGCAAGCCCAGAACAGATCGCCGGCCTACAGGCTTCCATGAAAGAGCGCATCTCCAAAGAACAGGTATGCCCTTACGTTGTTGGCCTAGTCGGTGCAGGACATGCTGCATCTTGGGGCAAAGTACTAGCTCTAGCAGCTGTCAACCCCGCGATTGCTGGACTAGCATTTGCAGGTGAAACCGTATTCTGGACATGGGTATCTACCCACTGCTAAAAGGAGAACCTCATGCCACTGTGGATCATCGCAATTGTAGTTTTTGCTGGGGGCAGCATTGGCTATGCCCTTGGTCTAAAAAAGCGAATGGAAGATAATCCAAAGCTCCAAGGAAAAGGCCTTCGAGTTTTGTTTTCAAATAAGTAGAATATTACATTCGCTCCGGTTCGTCACTCATCCGAGTAGGCGAACCGGATTTTTATCAGACTTAACACGTCAAATAGGGGGGTGTTCCTATATAGTTTGTCAATCTCGCGGGTGGGGTGGACGGGGGCGGATCCCTAACTCGGGATTTTTAGGTGTGTTGTTTTGCGCGCGACTGGTAGCCGACTGGGATTTACCCAGTCGGCTTGTTTCGTTGTTAGGGGTTAAGCTGCTGCGGCTTCCTTTGCTGGGGCGGGGTCGCGGTAATACTCGTGGTTGCGCATCATGGCGTAGAGGACGTTGATTCGTCTGCGGGCGAGTGCTACGACTGCGGCGTTGTGTCTTTTGCCTTCACGGCGCTTTCGTTCATAGAATTGGCGTG
>NZ_JBEHGF010000055.1:0-1520 GCF_040225725.1 Corynebacterium sp. KPL4015
TATATTGAAGGAGCGAAAGCCACCGGGTGGAAACAAGCCATCAACCAACTAGCCGTGGCCTTTCCCCGACCGATTCGACAAGTACTTATAATCCGACCCCACACACAAACAACTTGACACGCTCCCAACACATCCCGTCGTTTAGGCCGTCTCTCCATCGGACGCCGATGGAGCGGATGCCCCATCACAATGGTGCGTATCGACAATCGCATTGACATTAAAATAACCGCCACTGGGGCACAAATCGCGGCCTACACACTAAACGACGACAAGGTCTACTACAGCCAAAAAGACAACAAACTCCACGCCGCCCAGGGCACCACAAGAAAGAAAAATCTCGAGACACCATAGGAACGATGTCTCGAGATTTCACACGCATCCCCTCCTGCTACTTGACCCCAGTTTTGTTCTCATCTCTGAAAAGAGAAAAATACGTCCGGCTCACACTGAACCGGACGTATTTTTAACAAGCCGACACTGATTTCAACTCCTGCGGATGCCGTCTACTGAAACTTGACCGATCTTTAATATCGTCAGTGAAAGCAGAGGAAGTGCTTATGCCTTCATTCAAGCTTCGCGCATCCGCAAAATCCCCATATCGGCGCGATTTAAAGCAAGCTACCGAGTGCGCTGAGATCGAGATCGGAAGAGTTGAAATCGTTCAAGAAGTCAGGAGAAACATCCCCGTTGAACAGGTCGAAATCAGAGGAGCCAAGACCGTTCAACAATTCGGAAGACCCCGCATTGTTGAAGAACTCAGAAGAGCCGTTACCATTGAACTGCTCGGAGGAGCCAAGATTTTCAAAAGAGGAACCGCCAATTTCAAGACTGATGTTTTCCGGATAGGTGGGAGAAGACAGTGGCGGGACTTCTGGGAAATTAATCTCAGGTAGCTTTATATCGGGAAAGTTTCCGCCAGAGACTTCTACCAACAAGTCTTTTATCGGGCCAGAAACGATTTCATTAATCTGGAGCAACAGATCCACTTCAAATCCTTTTCAATCGCTGAAATTGTACTGATGAGACTGAGTGTGGCCAAGTAATGTCGAACAACATGGACACGCTGCAGTCAGTATAGGCTAACTTTGTAACTTTATGGGAATAACTTCTCTCGATTGACCACAAATAGGGGTGTCGTTGTTAAGCTCATCGCCCGTGTAGGTGGAGTGTTTACCAGTAGTTTTCCTGTAGCGGGGTTTCGATCGAGCCTCCGCCCGAGAATTGGATTCTACGGAGGGTTGTTGTGCTCTTTTAGTCAATAATGTGGAAGTAATTTCTTCGAAACTCGAAGTGCACTAGGTATTGATTCGTTTGAGAAGATGGGAAGTGGCTAAGGGTTGTGCGTGGGTTTCCAACCTGTAAAAGGAGATAAGCCAGAGTGACTAGTGCAGCATGATGTGGTCGACGCTGATAATGCCAAAATCAATGCGATTGAATCGGCACTGAGGGTGTCCGTTTCTTTGTGTGCGGGGGCTTGGTTTACAAGTAGTCCGCGAATCGGTCGGGGAAAGGCCACGGCT
>NZ_JBEHGF010000056.1:0-1497 GCF_040225725.1 Corynebacterium sp. KPL4015
AATGGCCGTAGCCTTTCCCGACCGCTTCGACAAATACCTATAAACCTAGCCCCACACACAAACAACTTGACACGCTCAACTGCACTTTCAATAATCCAAAGAGCAATCAGGCATAACACTGCCATTGCTAAGGTACCTAGGATTTCGAATCCTAGATCACTGCTTAGCTCAACCCGCAGCGAGGCCATAAAAGGTGATCACATAGACAACTATTGCAAATCTCTAATTAGCATTTTAACATTTACATATTGGAAATATATCCTCTCTCGAAAGGTAAGACCTTGACCAAAAAGCGTTCACCTCTCCCATTACTGGCATCTTTAACACTCCTGCTGACTACATCAATTGCGACCCCCTCTGCAATCGCACAAGATTTAGCACCCAAGGAAACGTCACCTGGAAGTCAGATCATCCACACCGAAACGCCTGCTGAGTTCCCAACTACCTCTACACGATCCGCGCACACGGTGGAGATTGCCCCTGGGGCTAGCGGCGCCTTTGTAGCACAAGACGTAGAAGGGTATGGGCTCTATGTTGATAGAATCAATGCCAGCTACATGCCTGGAGCCTCTCTTCAAGGCCAAAACATATGCGGTATCACACTAGAGACTTCTTATACAGAGAACTATGGTCGCCACCGAGTCCGAACAGCCACCCCTCCCTGCTCGGTGTTTTCCGCTTGGGTCAACTTCCCTGTTAAAAACTCCTGAGGAACAACTCGAAGGTATGTTCAAGGGTGAAGGTTAACGGCGTTTGGTCTAACAAAACCTGCGCAACAATACACAGGTAGGTCGATATGGGATCCATCATTTTTATTTTCTTAGGCTGGGCTGCTGCCTTAGCTATCCCTGGTGCGATTATTTACCAACTGGTAAAAATACGAAAAGCGAAGGAAACACATAAAAAGAGCGATTAATCCCCGCGTATAGTCCGACTAGATAGAAGATTTTCAAATCTTTCCTTTACCTACGCAAACAGCACCACATGCCATGAGTGCAAGATGGTGGGTGCGGCGAATCGCCGCACCCACCATCTTTTAGACATAACCTCTCAGCAATCGGGATATCGCAGTTGTGCCATAGAACTGGGGGGTGCCAGCGCACCATAGATCGTGGTCAGGGGAATGAACACTGGTGACCAGATAGCAGAGCGCTTATGTCAGGCAATGCACCGGAGCATTCGGGTATCAATATGAGCAACAGAGCGCGCTCAAAACGTTCACACTATTGGCACTCTTAGTGGCACCGGGACATAGTCCATCCAACCCAATCTTGTTAAGGAAGGTTTTACTTAACTGCCTAACGGCAGGGGAACCGTATATTGCTTACGGTCTGTCACCCTTTTTACGCCCTGTGGGTAAAACGATTCCAGTCCTCGATAACGCTCGTTGAACGGTTCGAACCGAAACAGCGAACTCTGCAGGGTCAAGTCCGTTTGAGTGGTGTTTCTACCTTTCGATAGAGCATGCAGTGTGATGGTGTCAGGGGCCAGCACGTG
>NZ_JBEHGF010000057.1:0-1480 GCF_040225725.1 Corynebacterium sp. KPL4015
TAGCTCCTGATGTCTTTGAAGCCGAGACTTCGGCTATACTGACCACAGCAGCATAGCTAGCCCCCGATGTGTCCACTGTCCGGAGGTCAGGCCCGTTTGGGGATTTTATATTTGCGCAAAGCAAGTTAATTCTGGCAAAACTGATGCGCAGTCACTCTTAGATTGATAACCTTCAAATTGAGTCCTCGTGTCGTAGGTTTTAACTAAGTATCTATATTTCCGCGAAAGGAAGTTATGAAGAAGTTTAATAAGCTTGCGGTAGCCGCTGTTGGTTTCCTTGTTTGTACTGCAGCTCCTGCCGCTACAGCTGAAGATTCTTCCGCCCAATCGAATTCCAATAAAAATCAAGCGGAAGTTCAATTTGACGACTCCTTTGGAGACTCTGACTCGAATGGTGAGCGTGTGTCTACACGGTCTGCGGGAGGCGGCACTTGGGCACCTGGCGGTGCTGGTGCGCGAGTTACTATTGGAGTCGAAGGTAGCGGCCTAGAGCTTGGCAAAGTCCATGTGTCTTATTATCCTAGTTTCGATTGGAAAATCGACAATGTTTGCGGGACAAAGTATGAGCTCGCATACGATGAACCCAATGGTAACCGAAAAGTAATCCCTGCGGGTCCTAATGGGTGCACTCCTGCCGCGATGCCTCATGAACACAAATATGATCTAAATGGAGTTCAGGCGAAGGATGGATCGAAAACTTGTGGTCGGGTATACGTCGAAGCCAAGAAACAATGGTCCCCATGGGCCTGCGTAACCATGAAGAGGTGATAATTTGTTAAGTATTATAGCTTTGGTCGGTGGTCTCGTGTTTGCTGTAGTAACAGTCAGGAAGCTCACCGACATCGATAATCAATTAAAGCAGTTGCTTGCAGCACAAGAGAATTAGAGAGCTTTGAAAAATATCTGGTGTCCCATTCTTCCCCTGGAAAGTGTGGGCCACTGGAACGAGGGCAAGCTTATTACAAATGGTGCCTAGGATTCCGAGGGGCTTGCGCTTTCAGATTTAGAGGGCGGATTCTAGTGGTCGTGGAAACACGATTTTAGATTTCGGTGGCATAGCTTAGCAGTTCGGCCATTTTTCGGCTGGTTTGGCGAAGCCTAGGGTTGCGCGTGGTCTGTCGTTGAGTTGCATGGAAACGAACTCGAGGTCTTCTTTGGTGTGGACGGATAGGTCAGTGCCTTTGGGGAAATACTGGCGCAGAAGTGCGTTGGTGTTTTCGTTACTTCCTCGCTGCCAGGGTGATCCTGGATCACAGAAGTACACCGGATATTCGGTGGCAATGGTGAATGATTTATGGCCGGCCATTTCACTTCCTTGATCCCACGTCAGCGAACCACGCAGGTGTGCTGGTAGCTGTTGGATAGTCTCGACGAGCGCGTTGCGCACTTCTACAGCACCATGCCCGTTGGGCAGATGCAGCAGCATGACGTATCTGGTGCTGCGTTCTACAAGCGTGCCGATAGCTGATTTGTTTTCCTT
>NZ_JBEHGF010000058.1:0-1233 GCF_040225725.1 Corynebacterium sp. KPL4015
TTCTTATTACCATTTTGATCAGCGAGCTGGGCTTCGAAATCGACGGGGCTTACCATCCCGATGGACGAGTGGCGACGGCGCCGGTTGTAGACAATCTCAATCCAGCGGGCCACCGCCTTCCGGGCTTCGTTGCGGGTTCGCCATTCCTTCCGATCGTAAAATTCGGTCTTCAATGTCGACCAGAACGACTCGGCCATCGCATTGTCAAAGCAGACACCAGTACGGCCGACCGATTGTGCAATCCCTAGTTCTTGACAGACCTGCCACAGCTGTTCGCTGGTGAACTGGGTACCACGATCGGCGTGGAAGACCACGCCGTCGGGTACTTCACCACGCAGGGTGTAAGCCATGCGCAGTGCACGTTCAACTAGGTAAGAATCCTGCACACTATCCATGGACCAGCCTAGGACTCGGCGGGAGTGTCCATCGCGGATAACGCATAGGTACAGCCAGCCCTCATTCGTGCGTAGATAGGTAATATCCGACATCCACACTCGATTAAGCTGCCCTTGATCAAATAGGCGTTTCACTAGGTCTGGAAGCGTTGACTTCCGCTTGGATTGAATCGTCGTTACGGGAACAAACGCCCTGGGTGAGATGCCTTCAATACCCATCATCCGCATGCGTTTGGCCACGGTTTTGCGATTCACATAGACCCCACCCTCGGCGAGTTCTGCAGTAATCCGTGGGGCACCGTAGACTTCGTCAGAATCTTCCCAGATGTCATGAATTTTCCTGTCTAACTGGTCGAGGAATCTCTGACGCTGATTTTCACCACGAAGCCGTACTGCTTGAGCCTTTTGCCATTTATAGTAGCCAGAACGAGAAACCTCTAATAACCTGCTCATTCGTTTGATGCTGTAGTTCGCCTTGCTCTGGCTGCATTAGCTCAAATTTTTCCGATCGCGTTGCTTCGCAGCGAAGAAGGCGGTGGCTTTTGACAAGAACTCATTATCCATCTTGGCCTCAGCTAACTCACGACGCAGGCGAGCGTTTTCGGCTCGTATATCGGCATCACTGCGGCCATCTACCGAGCCTTGGCGTTCCCGCTCAAGTTTGACCCACCTGCCTAAAATTGTGGCCGATACGCCAATTTCCTTAGCCACATGAGCGATTGGGCGCCCAGACTCAATGACCAGTCTGGCGGCCTCCTGCCGGTACTCCGGGGTGTACTTCTTCCTTGACGAACTCACAATGAACATCCTCTCCTACGGACACAAGATCCGTACTAAT
>NZ_JBEHGF010000059.1:0-1142 GCF_040225725.1 Corynebacterium sp. KPL4015
CTAAGCCTGTACACGCTGATGGTACTGCAACCGGGAGGTTGTGGGAGAGTAAGTCACCGCCGACACCAAACAACAAAAACAACAAAATAGTGTCACTGGTAGTCCCCGAGAGACCACCATCCTGCATGACATGTGGGTGGTTGGTGTTTCGGGGATTTTCCGCCGTTTTACCCCCGCTGATATTTGCGACGTGTACTCTGCCGAACAGGGGTTATGTGTGTCGGGTGTGTGGGTTTTACCCCTGGTGTCTGATGTGGTGGGTAGTCTGATGCCTAGTTAGACGAAAACACATTCGACCATTCATGTGGAGTAATCGGGGTACTAACACGATGACAAGTAGCACACCACCACCCACCACAACAGGTGATACCCGTCCAGCCGGCGAGTCACTAGACTACAACACCGCTACTGATGGTGAGGCAGATATACCGGTAGTCTTTTATGCCACCAACACACCACATAACCCTATTGCTGCAGCTGGAGTACAGGCTAGGAAGAACTCCTGGTTGTTCTACCAATCACTACTTCCAGACTTAGATGATGACGTGGATCTGACACTGACCAGCTTGGCTAAAGACCTAGGCCTAACCTATAGCACTTTATCTGGCATTATTAGGGCGCATTTCCGCATGCAGGAACTACCCCTGGTTGCAGCGACGAATTCTGAGCAGTGGATCCTGGATACACCACGCCTTAGGGTTATCGACCGGGAAATAGAACGTGTAGGCGACAACCACGAACACATAGGCCTAGTCGATGCCGCCCTGGCAGATTTTCTCACCCCGACAGCACCCAGCCAGCATGTGCCCACTGTGGCGGAAATTCGCCGGTTTATCCGCGACTTCATCGACACCCATCAGCTAGCAGTCGACGATACTGACGAGGTCGAACCCACCCTCAACGTAGCTGTGCATAATAACCGGGCCACGATTAGTTTGACGTGTGATAAAGCTACTGCTGCCATCATCGCCCGCCATATCGACACCAAAGCAGACAACAACAGGTGCGGTGCCGGTGAAGCTTTAATTCAACTCATCCTGGACAACACGGGACCTGACCCCCATGTGGTGGACACCTGATATCCAGCCCAGTCGAGCTGGGAAGAAAGGTAATCTACCACCATGTCCAGGTACTCCGAACAG
>NZ_JBEHGF010000060.1:0-1021 GCF_040225725.1 Corynebacterium sp. KPL4015
GACAGGTCAGTCGCGACATAGTTGACGCTTAGGGTTACCTGGCCGTGTCGGGTGATGTTTTACTCATCAGTCGCGACATGTTTGACACTATGAATAGTCCCAACCGCAACATGGCCATCGTCAAGGCAGTCCGCAAACAGGGCCGCAGCCCCTCTAAAGTCGCCCAGCGTTTTGGAATCTCCCGCCAGCGCGTCTATCAGATCCTCAACGCCTTTGACGCCGGCGGCGCCGACGCCATCGCGCCTCGCTCTCGTGCCCCGCATACCCATCCACAGGCAGTGCCTGACAAGCTGCGTAAAGAAATCATCGCTATCCGCAAGCAATTAACTCGCCACGGGCTCGATGCCGGGCCAGACACCATTTCCTTCCACCTAGAAAAAGACGGCCACCGCAGCCCATCAACATCAACAATCCGCCGCATCCTCAACGCTGAAGGCCTTATCACCCCAGCACCGAAGAAGAAGCCTAAAAGCTCATTTGTCCGCTTTGAAGCCGCCATGCCCAATGAATGTTGGCAGGCTGATATCACCTACATCTATCTGGCAGATAACACCCGCGTCGACGTGCTGGATTTCCTCGACGATCACTCCCGCTACCTGCTATCTATTACCGCACGAGCCGGCTTTAGCGGCCCACAGGTAGCACAAGAATTAACCCGCCTGATCAACACATACGGCCCGCCAGCATCCACTCTCACCGATAATGGCTTAGTATTTACTGCCCGGCTAGCCGGGCGCAAAGGCGGGAGGAATGCCTTTGAAAAAGTCCTGACCACACACAAAATCCAACAGAAAAACGGACGGCCAGGACACCCGCAAACCCAAGGAAAAATTGAGCGATTCCACCAAACCCTTAAAAAATGGCTCGCCGCACGACCAGCCGCCCATACCATTGCTGAACTGCAACAACTCCTCGACGAATTCCGCGATTACTACAACACCACACGCCCACACCGCGCACTAGGACGACACACCCCACACCACAGCTACACCACCGGCACAAAAGCCAGCCCCAACGACAA
>NZ_JBEHGF010000061.1:0-974 GCF_040225725.1 Corynebacterium sp. KPL4015
GCGTGAACGCTCGTGGAATCTGATGGATGCAAAAGATGATTGCCATAGGGCGTTCTTTAATTTTTTGTTGCCGGCTCGGTTCAGTGAGTTCGACATGATCGAGGTTCCGGATTGATTCGTTCGGGGCGATAAGCCAGCGTAAGAGGCTAGGTGCCCAGCTGACGGAAAGTCGGACATGTCGTCTGCGGTCATGAGAATTTGTGCTGCCGTCTTTGGTCCGATTCCCGGCATGGATAGCAGGATTTGAGTGTGGGGGATGTCGTTGATGAGCCTGATGACTTCCTGCTCGATTTGTTGGCGGTGCTCGAGCTTTAAAAGCGCGTCCTTCGCCGACATTGCTACGCCCATTTCGGCATAGTGTGCACCTGCAATAGTGACTGTTTGCTCAGAGATAGCAGCGAATATGGCATCGAGGACAGGTTCGGGGTTGCGTGCCTTATATCGTCGAGCCAAGGCAGCTGCCTTGGCCTTACCTAAGCGTTTTATCTTGGTGGGCCCGCCGTAGCGTGCAAGTAGGTGTAGAACCCACTTGCGGTGGATTATCTGACCGCGAAGGGCTTGTTCGAATTGCGGGTAGCAGCCTACTAGCGCACTTCGAATCTGGTTGATGAGCCTGGTGTAGGAGCGTGCTAGGTCTTCGTCGATACCGTTGAGGACCTTCAATTGGAGGAAGGCTTCTTGGACGCGGTCGACGCTGCAGAGGGATTCTGGAAGGTTCTTTGCAGCGTGGGCGATGATGTAGGCGTCCCGGATGTCCGTTTTGGCATTACCAGCGTGGATGCGTGAGAGTTGACGCATAGCCAAACCAGGAAGGTAGCGCACGTCGATTCCGATATCTTGAGCAACCGCGACAGTTAGTCGACCAATGTTATTTGGCTGGTCTACGACGACAAGGACGGACCTGACCCCCATGTGGTGGACACCTGATATCCAGCCCAGTCGAGCTGGCAAGATTGGTAATCTACCACCATGTC
>NZ_JBEHGF010000062.1:0-917 GCF_040225725.1 Corynebacterium sp. KPL4015
TATGGGCTAGCGGCCATCGTGGTTATCCCTTTCGAGGAAGTGTGGTTACGGAATCGAAAGGTACTACGGTGGTCGCCGGCCTCATTCATAAGGGGCCCACCGTCAGTTACAGATACACCACACTAGTGGACGCAACCCTATTGACGTAAAAAGATTCTCTAAAGTCTAAATTCGTCGTCGGATCCAGCCTTTAGAGAAGTCGGACCCTTTCTGCAATTCCCGCCTGCGGCACGGCGGGTGTGTTACACCAGAGAGTGTCTGATGGTTTGTGTGTGGGAACCTATCCGGCTCTGTCCACCAAATGGGGGTCAGGTCCTTGTCTCGTCGATTGACCGTCTCGCCCGCTCGTTAGCAGACTTGCGCGGCATTGTTGATGAACTCACCAACAAAGGTGTGACTGTTACTTTCCTGCATGAGAATCTCGCGTTTGCGAAAGACACCACGGACCTACGTGCAGATTTAATGCTAGGAATTTTAGGTTCGTTTGCGGAGTTTGAGCGGGCCATTATCCGCGAGCGCCAAGCGGAGGGGATTACGCTGGCGAAAAAGGCAGGAAAGTACAAAGGCCGCAAACCCGCCCTTAGCCCACAACAGGTAGCGGAGATTAAGAGGCGCGTGCTGGCGGGGGAGCCAAAGGCAGAGCTAGCACGGGAGTTTGGGGTCACTCGCCCTACTGTGTATCGGGCATTAAAACACCTAAGGCATAGCGGCAAGAAAACCTGATGTTTTATGCACGCAGGTTCCCAATGCGTTTAAGGCGATAAACGAGAATGACTAGTACCGCACGACTAGACTAAAGTTAGTGAGGCCAAGGCCGGTGCAATTAGAAGCCATCCTCCCCGGATTCTAAGGATTGTGGAAACACCTGACCTTGATTGGTGGTGTTTGTGGTGTCGAGTCGTTGGGATCCTTCGCCG
>NZ_JBEHGF010000063.1:0-861 GCF_040225725.1 Corynebacterium sp. KPL4015
GACATGGTGGTAGATTACCAATCTTGCCAGCTCGACTGGGCTGGATATCAGGTGTCCACCACATGGGGGTCAGGTCCTCCCGAGAGCGGAATGCCGACGCCGACGGTTGTAGACCACTACAATCCAGTAAGCCACAACCTGACGCGCAACATCGCGGGTTGGCCAGCGCTTCCGGTCGTAGAACTCGGTCTTAAGTGTCGACCAGAACGACTCAGCCAACGCATTATCGAAACACACCCCGGTACGCCCCACAGACTGAGCAACGCCCAGGTTGCGGCACACCTCCCAGAGCTGCTCACTGGTAAATTGTGTTCCCCGGTCAGCGTGAAACACCAGCCCGTCAGGAACGTCACCACGCAGCGTATGCGCCATCCGCAGTGCTCGTTCGACCAAACGTGTGTCTTGCACGCTATCCATAGCCCAGCCCAGCACCCTGCGGGAATGACCATCGCGGACCACGCACAAATACAACCAGCCCTCGCCGGTGCGCAGGTAGGTAATGTCCGACATCCATACTCGATTGAGCTCACCAGTATCAAACATGCGCTTGACCAGGTCAGAAAGAGCAGATTTACGCTTGGCTTGGATCGTTGTCGCTGGGACGAAGGCACGCGGTGACATCCCTTCAATGCCCATCAGGTGCATCCGCTTGGCCACAGTCTTGCGATTCAAGGTGATCTGGTAGCGCTCGGCGAGTTTGCGGTGATTCGCGGGGTACCATAGACCTCGTTGTGGATTTGGGGTAGTTGGTACCGTGAGTCCGCGTAGTTGGTACCGTGAGTCTGCGTAGTTGGTACCAGGGTTACGCTTACCTGGTACTGCAAGGGTTTTTCTTTCATAGTTGATGTTGGCGACACCACG
>NZ_JBEHGF010000064.1:0-838 GCF_040225725.1 Corynebacterium sp. KPL4015
GAGGGTGTTAGGAAGTTTGTGTGTGAGGCTCTGATCTAGAAGGAGTTTCACCGATAATGACTACGGTGTTACCGAAGAAAAGCCATGACCCGGCGAGGGTCAACGAGATCAGTAAGAAGCTGATGGAAAATCCTTAAGCTCGCCAGCTTGATCGGCGAGCTGTCGGCTTCTGCTGATGATGCAAGCGAGCTGGTCAAAGGATTGCTACAGGCATCGATCAACGCTGGTCTACAGGCAGAGATGGATGCGCACTTGGGCTATAGCCACTGCGACCGCAAGACGAAAGCCCAGGTCGAAACCTCACAGGAGAATAACCACCGCAACGGGTCGTACAGCAAGACCGTCAATTCTGGATACGGCGCGGTGGAAGTAACTGTGCCCAGGGATCGTGCCGGCACGTTTACTCCCCGCATGGTGCCCAAGGGCGCACGCAGGCTCACAGAACTCGACGACATGATCGTCTCGCTCTACGCCGGCGGGATGACAGTGCGCGATATTTGCCATCATCTCGCGACCACCCTTGGGGTGAATATGAGCCCGGATACGATCAGCACCATTACCGACGCGGTCTTGGAAGAGGTCATGGTGTGGCACAACCGCCAGTGAGATGAGTTCTACCCGGTGATCTTCCTCGACGCCCTACGCGTGAAAATTCGCGATGGCCACCGCGTGGTCAATAAGGCTTGCTACATGGCGGTTGGTGTCGACATAGACGGCATCAAGCACATCCTGGGATTGTGGATCGCTGATAATGAAGGCGCTGCATTGTGGGCATCAGTCTGCGCAGATCTGGCCAACCGCAGGGTCCAGGACGTGTTCATCGTGTGCTGCGACGGGC
>NZ_JBEHGF010000065.1:0-756 GCF_040225725.1 Corynebacterium sp. KPL4015
GATAGAGCAGCTAAAGCTACTGCTGGAACAGACAATCACCGCAACGGCACCTACCCGAAAACCGTGGATTCTAACTACGGGCCAGTAAACATTGATGTTCCACGAGACCGGGCCGGCACGTTTACCCCAACCATGGTTCCTCAAAGGCTCCAGGCGGCTAACAGATGTCGACGATATGATTGTCAGCTTATATGCCGGCGGCATGACCATTAGGGATATCCAGCATCATATGGCAACTGCGATGCGGGTAGATATCTCCCATGAAACAATCTCTGCAGTAACTGATGCCGTCGGCGATGAGGTCATGGTGTGGCAAAACCGCCAGTTAGACGAGTTCTACCCCGTGATATTCCTGGATGCGTTGCGCATTAAAGTCCGCGACGGCGGCCGGGTAGTCAACAAGTCCGCGTACATGGCAATCGGCGTGGACCTCGACGGCATCAAACACATCCTGGGATTGTGGATTGCCAAAGAAGAAGGTGCTTCCTTTTGGGCACACGTGTGCGCCAACTTATCTAACCGTGGGGTCAAAGACGTCTTTATTGTCTGCTGTGACGGGCTGAAAGGCCTACCAGAGGCTTCTGGAGGCAACCTGGCCGAATTCCATGGTACAAACCTGCATCGTGCACCTGATTCGCGCCGCGAACCGGCAGGTCACCTACGGGGACCGCCGCGCTGTATCAGCCGCGTTGAAGAAGGTTTATACGGCTACTGATGAATCCACGGCAGAAGCGGCGTTGAAGGAATTCTGAAGGA
>NZ_JBEHGF010000066.1:0-758 GCF_040225725.1 Corynebacterium sp. KPL4015
CCAGACACTGAGCTTTATAAAAGACTTATGCAGGTTTTGCCTTATGTTGACGCCCGTCAAGCAGTGCCCGTCGAAGTTATCCCACAGCACGCGATAGACAAACGCATTAGTCCTCGATATTTATCCGTCGAGGAACGTGAACTTATCGCCGACTTGAACCGTCAAGGCCTAGGCGTGCGTGCTATTGCCCGGCATTTGGGTCGCTCACCGGGAACAATAAGCAAGGAAATGACACGCAACCGTGACGAATTTGGGTTGTATCTGCCGCATGCAGCTCATCGGAAGTCCGTGCTGCGCAGATTCCGGCCTAAGCCACGCAAACTGGACACACATGCAGCATTGCGTGATGCGGTGTGGGCGATGTTGAAGAAGCGATATTCACCGGTGCAGATTTCCCGAAGGTTGCGTCCAAACTTCCCTGACGATGACACTATGAGGGTGTGTCCTGAAACTATCTATATGTCGTTGTTCTTCCAAGCTAAAGGCGAGTTGAAGAAAGAAATCGCCGCATGTCTGCGCCAAGGCCGTGCTGTGAGAAAGCCACGCAACCAGCGTATTGCCCGCCAACGATTTAGCGACCCCATGGTGATGATTTCCGAACGACCAGCAACGGTTAACGACCGCGCTGTTCCAGGACAGTGGGAAGGCGACCTCATTTTGGGCAAGGAAAACAAATCAGCTATCGGCACGCTTGTAGAACGCAGCACCAGATACGTCATGCTGCTGCATCTGCCCAACGGGCATGGTGCTGTAAACGG
>NZ_JBEHGF010000067.1:0-728 GCF_040225725.1 Corynebacterium sp. KPL4015
GCTACGAGATTGCACCAGGAGTGCCGCCTGCGCGTGTTGTAGCGCATGCACCACCGGAAGACCTCTTGACGACAGCTAATTGGGTTGTCAAAGACTTTCCGATCACGCAGCACTTCCCGCTTTAAGGTGGCGTTAAAGGATTCTGCCAGGGCATTATCGGCACTCGTTCCAACCGCGCCCATGGACTGGCGCACACCTAACGACGAGCAGTAGTTCCTAAAGGCTTGTGAGGTGTACACGCTGCCGTGATCGGAATGGAAAATAGTCCCGTCAAGACTGCCGCGCACGCCGTGTGCGTGGGCTAGAGCATCGATAACTAGTGAGACCCGCATGTGGTCTGCGAGTGCATAACCTGCAAGTTTACGTGAATACGTGTCAATGACTGTGGCAAGGTACATGTTTTTGCCTCCCCTACACGGCAGGTAAGTAATGTCACCGACATACACACGATTTGGCTCGCCAGCTGTGAACTTGCGGCCTACTAGATCTGGCATGACACGGTGACCAGGCTTACGCCTGGTAGTAATGCATCGACGCCGTTTGCTAAAGCCTTTTAACCCCATGGATTTCATGATGCGTGCAACTTTCTTGTGATTGATCGGGGTATACGTCGTGTCCTCCTTGAGGCTTGCGGCGATGCGTTTAGCACCATAAAGCCCGTGCTCATCATCGAAGATGGTTGTGATTCTTGCACCAATAACGGCATCAGAATACATCTTTAACCTGCG
>NZ_JBEHGF010000068.1:0-639 GCF_040225725.1 Corynebacterium sp. KPL4015
TCCGCGAATCGGTCGGGGAAAGGCCACGGCTAGTTGGTTGATGGCTTGTTTCCACCCGGTGGCTTTCGCTCCTTCAATATAGCCGTTGCACTCAATGTTGCGCTTGGCTTTCTTCGCCCGCTGGGCAGCACGCTTGTCTTCGATATTGCAGATCATCAGCCAAAGCGTCTTCAGCGCGGCAGTATCGTTCGGGAATTGGCCCCTGTTACGGGTAGCTTTACGCAGTTGGGCGTTGAGTGACTCGATCGAATTGGTGGTGTAGAGCACTCGCCTGGCCGCAGGCGGGAACTGCAAAAAGCGGCACGAACCGCTCCCACGCGTCGCGCCAGACTTTGACCGACTGCGGATATTTCTGACCTAGTTCACTGGACTCGAAAGCATCCAGGTTGGCGCGTGCGGTGTCCTCATTGGTGGCGGTGTAGACCTCACGCAGCGCGCGGGAGACAGATTTGCGGTCCTGATAAGACACCCACCGGTTCGCAGCTCGAATCAGGTGCACAATGCAGGTCTGCACCACAGAATTCGGCCAGGTTGCCTCCACGGCTTCTGGCAGGCCTTTTAAGCCCGTCGCAGCACACGATGAACACGTCCTGGACCCTGCGGTTGGCCAGATCTGCGCAGACTGATGCCCACAATGCA
>NZ_JBEHGF010000069.1:0-583 GCF_040225725.1 Corynebacterium sp. KPL4015
TTTCTGGTGCGCCATTCTTGTGTGGGATTGTCGTTGGGGCTGGCTTTTGTGCCGGTGGTGTAGCTGTGGTGTGGGGTATGTCGTCCTAGTGCGCGGTGTGGGCGTTAGGGTTGCCCGCAAATCGTGGACACGTAGTAGAGCTACCTAGTGGTTAGGCAGCTAATTCTTTTCTGCTGGTGGTTAGGCTGGTGTGGTTCTCGAAATCGACGGGGCTGACCATCCCGAGGGCGGAGTGCCGACGTCGACGGTTGTAGACCACTTCAATCCAGCAAGCCACAGCCTGACGCGCAGCATCGCGGGTGGCCCAGCGCTTCCGGTCGTAGAACTCGGTCTTAAGCGTCGACCAGAACGACTCAGCCATCGCGTTATCGAAACACACTCCGGTACGCCCCACGGATTGAGCAATGCCCAAATTGCGGCACACCTCCCAGAGCTGCTCGCTGGTAAATTGTGTCCCACGGGAGAGTGTCCGATTCTTTGTGTGCGGGGGCTTGGTTTACAAGTAATCCGCGAATCGGTCGGGGAAAGGCCACGGCTAGTTGGTTGATGGCTTGTTTCCACCCGGTGGCTTTCGCTCCTTCAA
>NZ_JBEHGF010000070.1:0-529 GCF_040225725.1 Corynebacterium sp. KPL4015
GTTAACTGGCGGTGGCCGCCCACTACTTTCCGGGGCCCACCATCAGCAAGCGTTACACCACACTAGTGGACGTAACCCTGTTCATCGGGATAATTATGGTGTCTACGGTGTGCGGAAAATGTGGCATGCGCTTCACCGTGACGGAATCGATATCGGTCGTGAACAAACCGCCCGACTGATGCGCCTGGCTGGCGTTTCTGGCAAAGGCAAAGACGGATCACCAATTACAACCCGTACACCTCAACGTGCCTGATTTGCGCCCGGATTTGGTCGAGCGTGAATTCAAAGCCCGGGGCCCGAATAAGCTGTGGGTGGCCGACATTACGTATGTGCGCACGAAGAAAGGCTTTGTGTATGCCGCATTTGTCACCGACGTCTACTCCCGGAGAGGGTGTCAGGAAGTTTGTGTGTGAGGCTCTGATCTAGAAGGAGTTTCACAGATAATGACTACGGTGTCACCGAAGAAAAGCCATGACCCGGCGAGGGTCAACGAGATCAGTAAGAAGCTGATGGAAAATCTTGAGCTCGC
>NZ_JBEHGF010000071.1:0-513 GCF_040225725.1 Corynebacterium sp. KPL4015
TGTCGCGACTGACCTGTCAACCATCACGACCACTTACCCAGGAACAGACTGTCAAATAAGTCATGAATTCGGACACTGCTGGGGGCACCGCAGCTCAAGGCCACTTTCTGACGGGTTAACACCGCGAAAAAAGTGGCCTTTGGGCACACAATGGGCACAATCCTTTGAAAATAACGTATCGCAATCGGAAGTGAACGCGCTTAAATCTTCCGGATAAAGATGACCGTATCTGTCCTTCGTGATGGTTACGCTCGAGTGTCCAAATATCACCTGAAGCGCTCTAGGATTTGCCCACCCTAAATTGCCAGCGATGCCAAGGGCTGCCGTGAATCGTGCGGTGTGCAGAGAGGGTCTAATGAAACGTATCCGAAAGCAGTAACCCAGAGTCAAGAAGCCTGGATCACCACACGAAATTCGGCCATAAGCTCCGCCCGCGAGGGGTCAAGTCCGTTTGAGTGGTGTTTCTACCTTTCGATAGAGCATGCAGTGTGATGGTGTCAGGGGCCAGCACGT